>DAONAB010000011.1:11601-20671 GCA_035400805.1 Nitrospira sp.
CTCGCCCCTGGCCGCCTCGCTGCATGCTATTGCCCTTGCTGGACGAGCAGGCGGATGTAGGCAAGCGCATCCTGCCGTTCAGTTTCAGTCAATTGTCCTTGCCACGCGTGCATCGGGCTGAAGACGACACCGTGCTCGATCGTCCGAAGCAACTCTTCGTCTGTTTTGAGGAAGGATTTAAATCGATGAAAATTAGCCGGCGGCACCCGCAACGACGCGGCATCGGGGCCATCCCCACGACCCCCGGCGCCGTGGCAGGCGAGGCAATGCCGTGCATACACCGCCTTGCCTTTAACGGCATCCGGCGGGAATTCCTGGGCGTGCGCGCCGTAGAAGACTGCCCCGAGCGCCAGGCCTGCTGTGGCGGCGAGAAGCAGATGGCGGATGCCGATGGATGTGTGCGTCCACATAGATGGCTGCGTCCCCTTCAACTTTTCTTCGTGGTATGGGCGATGAACGAGGAAAAATGCTGCTGCAGTTTGGTGCTGCCGCAGGCCGGGCATTGTACCTCACCTTTTTCGTGTTGTTTCAACGTCACGACGATCAGGGATTCTTTCCCGCAATCCAAACAGGTGTAATCATACATCGGCATGGGCGCCTCGCTCGGCACATGACAAGTGCTGCTGTTAATCCTTGACCCTATTGTCCTCTTCCGCCTCACCCCACGTCGCGACAATCTGTGCCATTTCTTCCAGGCGGGCGGCGGTTCGGCCATAAATGCTCTCCGGCGGAAAGGTTCCTTCTGCTCCGCGTTCTCCTGCAGGCACTCCGATGAGTAACTCCAGCGCCTGATCCGCGGTGTCGACGCCGTACACGGAGAATCGCCCTTCTTCCACTGCCGTGACGACCTCCCGACTCAGTGCCAGGTGTTTGATATTTCGTGCGGGAATAATGACCCCTTGCTTGCCCGTGAGGCCTCGCCGCTTGCACGACTCGAAAAACCCTTCGATTTTTTCGTTCACGCCGCCGATGGGCTGAATCTCTCCCAGCTGGTTCACGGAACCGGTGACCGCCAGCGATTGCCGGATGGGTAGGTCGGCCAGGCTCGAGAGCACGGCTGCCAACTCGGCCACGGCTGCGCTGTCGCCTTCGATTTCCGAGTAGGTTTGTTCGAAGGTCAAGGTGGCACTCAATGCGAATGGCTGCATGCCGGCAAATTTCCCCGCCAGAAAACCCGCCAGTGTCATGACTCCCTTGCTGTGAATTTCACCTGCCAGATCGACTTCCCGTTGAATGTCGATCACGCCCTTCGTGCCCACATAGGCGCGAGCGGTGATTCTAGTTGGACGGCCGAAGCTATAGTCGCCCAGCTCATAGACAGACAAACCATTGACCTGCCCGATGACCTCGCCTTGGAGATCGACCATCAATGTGCCTTCGGCGATTTCTCCCTGGAGCCACTGCTCAGGCAGATCGGCGCGGCGCCGTTGATGGGCCAGGGCTGACTCGACGTCGGCTCGCGTCACCAGTGCGTGCCCGCTCTTTTGCGCCCAATAGCCGGCTTCGCGAATCAAGTCGCTGACCAGACTGAAGCGCAGCGAGAGCCGGTCGTGCCGGTCGGCAAACCGAAAGCCCTGACGGATCACCTCGGCCACCGCCTCCGCGCCGAAGTGCGGCAATCCTTCCTCCCGGCACAATCGGGATACGAAGCGCGCATATTGTCGTTCCTGGCGCTCATCATGCGGGACTTCCACGTCGAAGTCCGCCTTCACCTTGAACAGTTTGGAGAAATCCTCTTCATAGGCCTGCAGCAGATGGTAGATGCCGGCGGTGCCGACCAGGATGACTTTCACCGAGACGGGAATCGGCTCCGGGCGTAGGCCGGCCGTGGCGAATCCATAAAATTCGGACGGATCCTCGATGGTCACGGCGCCGGTCTTAATCACGCGCTTCAAGGCCTCCCAGGAGAAGGGCTGGCGCAGCAGATCCAACGCCTGCAGGATGAGATACCCGCCGTTGGCCTGCAACATGGCCCCGGGCCGGATCTCGGTGAAGTCGGTATACATCACGCCGAGATGGGCACGCCGCTCGATTTTGCCGATGAGATTGCTGTAGGTCGGATGGGATTCGTCTATGACGGGTGCGCCGGCGGAAGCATCCCGGGCGACGATCAGGTTCACGGCAAATCGCGTCATGTCGGGACGGCGTGATTGCTCCAGGCCTGGAATCGCCAGCACCGGTGCATTGTGAGGCAAGAAGTCTCTGTACTGGTGAACGATATCGTCATGGACCCGTTGGAGATAGGTGAGGACGGGCGGCGATGACTGATAGGCTTGCAGGAGCGCCTCGTAGGCGCTTTTCAGGACGTTCGCGACGATCTGGTGGTCCAGGTGATGCAACGCCTGTTCGGCTTCCCGTTCGAGGCCGTGCATCTGGACATGAAACTCGCGGATGTCGCTCTCCAGGGATTGCCGCCGTCCGGTCAGGTCTTCCTGGACCGGTCCAGCGAGCGCCTCCATTTCCTTCTCAGTCATCGCGCGGTCGTCTTTGATGGGAACCAGCGCGAACCCTCCCGGTGTCTCTTCGAACACGAACCCGCGCTGGTGACAGAGAACGGTGAGATCGTGAAAGAGACTCTTCTTTTTCCCTTCCGTCTCCTCGATGATTTTCGCCTTGGCATCGAGATACTTTTTCCCCTCGAAGGCTGCGGGAATGTCACGGCGGAGGCCTTCGATAAAGGTGCCCATCTCGCGTTTGAAAGACGCGCCGTGCCCCGCCGGAAACGAAAGGCAGGCCGGGCGCGACGCATCCTGGAAATTATGGACAAAACACCAGTCCGGCGGGGCCGGCGCGGTTTGGGCCAACCGTTGGACCATCTGTCGGACTAACGTCCCCTTACCGGTTCCTACCGGGCCTGAGACGAAGATATTGAACCCGGGACTCTTCATCTGCAGGCCAAACTCCAGGGCCTCGACCGCCCGTTCCTGCCCGATCGTTTCCTCAAGCGGCTCCACCTGGCTCGTATCGTCAAATCCCAAGCGAGCGGGATCGACAGTAGGAGCCAGGAGAGAAGCCGGGAGTCTATGGTTGTCCAGCATCGTGTCAGTCCTACGGTTTGAGAAGATGCGGTGGCTGGACGATGGTGGCATGGAGGCCCTTTTCGCCGGGCTCGCTTTCGAACATGACTTCCACTCCGTCCTCCATGTCCGTGAAGGCCATGCCCTTGAGGGCATTCTTGTGGAAATACACCTCACCACCGCCGTCCATCAAAATGAAGCCGTAGCCAAGGTCTGGAAAAATCTTGCTGACAACGCCGCGAAGTTGCGGCAGTGGTTCCACACGAAGCACTTTATCGGCGCGTTTCTCCCGAAATTTCCGCAATTCGATGGCCACAGCATCGAAGGCGGAGCGGATGGCTTCTTCGAAGGTCTTATCCTCCTTGCGGGAGGTGATCGTCTGCCGGCTCGGAACCGTGACGAGCACGAGCGCTTCCGCGACGTTGTCCAGTTTCTTATGATGACGATTTTTGGTGAGCGTGACGCGACCATGCACAATATCGTCATGGCCACGCTGCAAAGCAGCCATCCGTTCCTCGATCTCTGTCTTCCAACGCGGGGTCATTTCGATGTTGCGGCTTTCCACTTCCAGATTCATGCGTCCTCCTCTCGTCTCAGATGAAACAGGTTCTACTGCTCTCTCAGCAAGGCACATGCCCTGCCGATCAGAGGCGACCGCCATCGGCCCGGTGATGAATCGACTGAAAGTGAGGCATTTTTATGCAACGGGCCGCCGCAACGACGGAGATCTCTCTACCACTGGCGCATAATTCCTCACTTGCCTGAACCAGGCTGAAGCCCAATGCACCAGTCTCCTGTCGATCTGACCGGCTTGCGCGGCCCTTTTCGGGAACATGTTTTGCGTAGATTCTTCATATGCCGGTGTTGAAGAAATCCGCCCTGGACGCCTATGTCAAGGCACGGTTCGGTTCGGCGGCCGAATTGGTGGCCTATGGCCCCATCGGGAAAGAAACCAAAGGCGCGCGGTACAAGCAGTACGGGTATGGCGCGCCGATTCGATTAACCTTCCGCACAGGAAGCGACAAGACCCGTCAGGTGGTGCTGGGTACGATGAGTCCCGGTCCGTTCGGCCACGAGCATCCGGCTGATCGGGCGCAGGCGATGTTGTGGGACTATGACTGTTACAGCCGGCTTCCCCGGCATATCACCGCGCTGGACGTGGGCGCGTTCACCGCGCGCGGCGAGTTGATGTCGGTTGCGGCGGCGAAAGAGTTTTTCCTGCTGACCGAATGGTCGGAAGGGGACACGTATCACAAGGATCTGGAACGACTGGCGGAGGCGACCAAGCCGACTGCGCTGGACCGGAAGCGGACGCAGGCGTTGGCTGACTATCTGGCGACCATTCACCGCGTGAAGCGCAGGGACCCGCAACTGTATCGACGCCGGCTGCGCGAATTACTCGGCCATGGCGAATGTATTATGGGACTCACCGACAGTTATCCTCATCGCGTCGGCTTCATCACGGAGGATCTGCTCCAACGCATCGAAGTCGCCTGTAATGCCTGGCGTTGGCGGTTGCGCAGCCAACATGCGCGCCTCTCGCAGGTACATGGGGATTTTCATCCCTGGAACGTGCTGTTCCGCCGGGGAGCCGATTTTTCCGTCCTGGACCGGTCGCGAGGGGAGTGGGGTGAGCCGGCGGACGATGTGACGTCGATGTCGATCAACTATCTGTTTTTTTCACTCTGCCGGCATGGCACGTTGAAAGGACCGCTGGAGGTCTTGTTCCGTTCGTTCTGGGATCGCTATCTGAGCCGGAGTCACGATCAGGACGTCCTGGCTGCGACGGGGCCGTTTTTTGCCTTCCGGGGTTTGGTGTTGGCCAGTCCGCTCTGGTATCCGAAATTGACTCTGGCGCTGCGGCGGAAAATATTCCGGTTCATTGAGAATGTGCTGGCCGTGCCCCGTTTCGATCCGGCCGATGTGAACCGGTACTGCGACTGAGTCGTAAGGTGAGTTTTCGTGGCCTCGTGTGGTGAGGCCACGTGCATATGGTGCACAAGACGATGGCTCCTTTCGCCTTATGGCTCACCGGTCTCCCGGCATCCGGGAAAAGTTCTATCGTGGCCCGGCTGCTGCCAAAACTGGCTTCGCTGGATATCACCGTTGAGGTGCTGGAGTCGGATGCCGTCCGTCGCATTCTGACGCCTGAGGCCAGCTATTCGAAGGAGGAGCGCGATCTCTTCTATCGCGCCTTGGGCTTCATGGGCGCGCGATTGCTGGCGCACGGAGTGAATGTCATCATCGATGCGACCGCGAGCCGCCGGGCTTATCGAGAGTTTGCTCGTACACTGATCCCTGATCTGCTGGAAGTCTCGGTCGAATGCCCGTTGCAGGTTTGCATGGATCGGGATAAGAAGGGAACCTACCGACGCGGGCTGCAAGGCGAATCTTCCACGGTGCCCGGATTGCAGGATCCTTATGAAGCCCCGCTTTCGCCGGACTTGATCATCAATACAACGGAGCTGTTGCCTGACGCTTCCGCCGATCAGATTGTCGCGCTGCTCCGTTCCCGTGATCATCGATGAATCAGCCTGCATCGTGCAGAAGTGTCTGGACGTCACTCCATCCCGTCGCCCCTTGCCCGAGGCCACCGCTTTCTATAGGATGAGTTCGTCTCTCGATCGTTCTCCGGAGGGCGTTCATGCCCGCCTCGCTCACACACATTCATTCCGACACGCCGATGGGGGCCACTTTGGTGGCCGGCGGCGCGACCTTCCGCTGCTGGGCCCCGCATGCCAAGGCCGTGTATGTGGTGGGTGATTTCAATCATCGCATACGCAACGACGCGGCCCTCCTCACGCGGGATCAACAGGGCCATTGGCGCGGGTTCTTCCCCGGGGTGAAGGATCGTCAACGGTACATGTTCTACGTGGTCGGCGAAGGGAGCGAGGGGCTCAAGCGCGACCCCTATGCCCGCGAATTGGAATCGCCGTTTCCCGCCGAATGCCTGATTCGGCGCACTGACTTTCCCTGGCATGAGAGCGGCTATGTCACCCCGCCGTTTCATGAGTTCGTCATCTATCAACTCCACGTCGGCACGTTTTTCACGCCGAACCTGCCGCACAAGGGCGGCACGTTTCTCGATGTGGCGCGCAAGCTGCCGTATCTTGCCGACCTCGGCGTGACCGCGTTGCAGCTCATGCCCATTCAGGAATTTCAGACCAGCTTCAGTCTGGGCTACAACGGGACCGACTATTTTTCGCCTGAAATGGACTTCGCGGTGGCGGATGCGGAGCTGCCGGCCTATGTGGCAGAGGTGAATAAGCTGCTGGACGCGAAGGGGTTGCGCCGGTATCAAGCAACTGACTTACGCGGGGAAATGAATCAGCTCAAGGCGCTGATCGACCTGGCCCATCTTCATGGTCTGGCTGTGTTGCTCGACGTGGTCTACAACCATGCGGGTGGGGAGTTCGGCGATCAAAGCCTGTATTTCTTCGACCGGCAGGATCCCGCAGGCGGCCAGGGGAATTCCCTCTACTTCACGGACAGGGGCCATGCGGGCGGCCTGGTATTCGATTTTTCCAAGCCGGAGGTCCGCGACTTTCTGATTCAGAATGCTAAATTTTTTCTCAGCGAGTACCGGGTTGATGGATTCCGTTATGACCAGGTGAGCGTGATCGATCACGACGGGGCGCCGGACGGGTGGCGTTTCTGCCAGGACCTCACCTCCACCCTGCATGCGCAATGGCCGTCGACCTTACACCATGCCGAGTATTGGGAGGTGAATCCGTTCATTGTCGCACCACCGCCGGTCGGCGCCGGATTTGATACGACTCTGACCGACGGGCTGCGCATCGCCATCCGCGACGTCATCGGTAGCGCCAGCGCGCCGGACGAACGGCCGCTTCCGATGAGCCGGCTCGCGAGGAGCCTGTGGCCTGAGGGTTTCACCGAATCGTGGCGTTTCGTGCAGGGCCCCGAAAACCACGATATCGTCTATCGGGGCCGTGAAGCCCGCATCGCGCGGTTGGGCGATCCCGACCATCCTCGATCCTGGTTCGCCCGGAGCCGGGCGCGGGTGGCGACCGGTCTCAGTCTGACGGCTCCGGGAATTCCGATGTTGTTCATGGGACAGGAATTCCTGGAGGACAAACAGTGGTCGGATGACTTTGAGTCCCACCGCGATCTGCTGCTGTATTGGGCAGGGCTTGATCAGGGCGACCGGCAAATGTTCGATCACCTGCGCTTCACGCGGGAACTGTTGGCGGTACGCCGTCGATTGCCTGCGTTGCGCGGCAGTGGGTTCCGCGTGACTCACGTGCATGATCAGAACCGGGTGCTGGCGTTCCATCGCTGGGTTGAGGGGGAAGGTCGGGACGTGATGGTTCTTCTGCATCTGGCCAACTTCACTCGCGTCGGGTATCAGATCGGCCTGCCCGGCGAGGGAACCTGGCGCGAAGTGTTTAACAGTGATGTGTACGAAAATTGGGTCAATGCCGGTGTGGCGGGCAATAACGGCCGTATCGTGGCCAATGCGCAACCGCTCCATGGATTTGGATACTCTGCCGGCCTTGTCCTGCCGGCCAACAGCATCCTGATATTCGCCCGCTAGCCATCCGGTTGTCCCTACTGGTGCGTCTCTAAGTTCCATCGACTGTCTTGTCTGCAGCTCTCTCCTCCTCGACTCCCCCATAGTTGTGCGTAGCACAGGCAACCTCACGCTGCGGCCGATAGTCCACCCGGAATTGGCACCATCGGCGACAGACTCCCTGGATTGCCGGCGCTACAGTGACCATGTCCGGCAAGGAATTCACGTGTGGTCGTGCAACGGCACGGGAGGAGGTCATGATGAAGCAGAAAATCCTGGCGACGTTCATGGTGCTGTGGGGAATTGGAACGGCCGGCCTGGTCCAGGGATTCCAGACCGCAGCGGTCTTTCCCGTCAGTGCAGTCGAGCATGTGGATTCGCGGAATCAAGTGCTCACGTTCAAGACCCAGGACGGGCAAGTCCGCATGTTTCGGGTGGCCCAGTCCGTCGGCATGAAACGGGAAACATTCGCGAAGGGTGATCTTGTACGCATCGAAGTGGATTTGGACGACCAAATCGTCAATATCGTGAAGATTGCCCAAACCTCGCTTTCCGATCGTGGAGCGTTACGCCAGAAGTGATCTTCCGATGAAGTGTGACGGGCTAGTTGGCAGGGGCATGGCAGGAGACTATGTGGTCCACCAGGAGGTCACCGGCGGATGGGGCCTTGCGCGGAGCGGACGTGGCTGCACCCATTGGTCGACGAGACGAAGTCCCGCCCCTCGACAGTAGCGTGCGGCGATGGCAGCCTCTTCGGTCCCCTGATTCACCATGAAGAAAACGCCTTGTGTCGTAAGATTGCGCGCGATCCTGTGCAACAGCTGTTGAGGGGAAAACAGCGTGAGAGGAAGCCTCCACGCAAGGACCGGCGACGGGGTGACAAAAGGAAACCAGGCGGTGATCACGTCCGCCTGGCTCTCCACCGTGCAATAGTTCGCGACCAGAAATGAGGCCTGCGGAAGTTCTGCAATGTATCCACGGGCGGCATCGTAGCGGCTGTGCCCGGTCGGGTAGAGTCGGAATCCTTCTACATCGACACCGGTCAATGTGGAAGGGTGAAAGAAGACGTGCAGGGTTCGCGCATACCAGAAACTGGCGCAGCCTACGTCCGTCACAGCGATCCCGTGAGGAACGGGCCGGTTCACGCCTGCCCAGGCCTGGTCCAGTAGGTCGAGATAGGCATAGTTGGCCAGCGCGGTATGGTGGCCGTAGTGAGATTCGAATCGCACGTGATATCGCGCGCGCAACTCGTCGATGCGCGTGATCTGCCAGGCTGCTAACCCCGAGAGGCAGCCGATCGGTGTTTCGTAACAGGGCCGTCTCGACCACCGGATTCTTTCTGACAGATGAAACCACAGTCCATGGTAGAGCGAGCGGCAGCGTTGAAGGAGCGAATAGTGGGGGGCCACCGGGGGCCAGCTACATGAGACATCCGATGTCGTGGGCGGGGTCGTCTCCATACCGAGAAAGTGTCTCGTAGGTCGACGGGTTTTCCAATGAAAAACGCAATGGAGATCATTGG
>DAONAB010000011.1:20771-24113 GCA_035400805.1 Nitrospira sp.
GACCACGCCAGTCTTTGAGGACAGCCATTCGCCCGATCGTGCCGTTTGGTTGCATACGCGCCGTGCCGATGGCGTCACCCTGATCATTCCAGGCGAGCACATGGGCGCATTGCGGATCGAGTCCATCCCACTCCAACTCTTCCGGGACCGCCTGTTCGTGAATAAAGACCGTTTCCCGAACGGGGCGGATCAATGGTTCCGCATCAACCCAGTCGACCAGTTTTACGCGCATATGTTCCTCAGCCTTCGGCATCACCGTGTGCCTGTATCGGCGTCTGAATGGCCACTGTGACGCCAGTGGCCGTAAGAATCAACCGGACGAATCCGATCCTGGCTGATCCTCCAGCAGACGACACTGACTGTTGGCGGGATCAAATTCGATTCTGTGTTGGAGGATCGCCAGTCGCATGCTACGGTCATCATCATAAGCGTTGATCGCAGAAGCACCGGGCGTTGCGCCTGATCTCCGGCGACATGAAGGAGGATGACGAGTGAACACTCAACGGCGACAGTCTCGAGTCGGGGCGTTGCGGAAGATGCGGACGGGCATGTGGCGGGCCTGGTGCCATGCCGGCGGGAAGGATGTCCGTCCGTCGTTGTTCAGTTGGGACTTCTTACGTTCGGTCTGGTCCCTCCTCTGTCGCGTCACCCGACACAAGGCGGCTCGTCCGGCTGAGAAACGCTTTGCCTGGCAAGAACGCATCGGCTGCACCGCTCCACGCTCTCCCGGAGTCTATGGCCGCATGACTTAATGCCACGCGACCGGTTTCCTGTTCGCGTCTCCTGCCCACTCCTCTCGTTCCATCCCCAGTCTATCTGCGCCACATTCCGCTTCTGAACTCGCCCGGCAATCACCGATGGAGTGATGTTGGCTTGTGGCGTATGCATTCACCCCGGCCTGATGACCAAGCCGGGCAGGAGGCTATTGACCCGCCGCTCAGTTGAAGCGAAGATGCGGCAGCACGGCGCAGGTTTTGCTAGACAGTCCTGATAAGTGTGGCAACAGATTGAACAATGAGGGGCAACCTATGAAAGTGTTGATTGCGACGGACGGATCGAAGTACAGCAAGTGGGCGACCGAGTGGGTGGCGAGAATGCCCTTTGCCGATAAGCCTGAAGTGGCCCTGCTGCATGTGACGGATATTGAGGCGTTGCGCGCGCCGTTCATGTTCCAGCCCGTCGTGATCGGCAACGAGCCGTTTATCCAGGAGGAAATCAAGCGTATCGAAGCGCGTGGCAAAACCACAATCACCGAAGCGAAGGCACAGATGGCCTCCCTGAAGCTGAAGGGCAAGCTGCTGTCGGAACGAGGGCCGGCAGGTCTGACGATTCTGGATCGAGCACCTCGCCGGGACGGCCTCGTCGCGATCGGGAGTCGCGGGCTGGATGCCCTCGACCGGTTGATGCTCGGTAGTATCTCGACACAGGTCACCCTGCATGCTCCCTGTTCGGTGCTGGTCGTCAAGGAAGAGCCGCGTCCGGTGAGCCGTATTCTGTTCGCTGCGGATGGCTCCAAAGCATCGGAGAAGGCCCTGCGGTTTCTCCTCACCAAGCTTCAGCCGGAAGCCCGGGAAGGATTCGAGCCGATCGATGTGGTGGTGATGCATGCGATGCCGTTCCTGAAGTATCCGGAGCTCAAAGAGGCCGGCGCGCGCCTGGTGGAGCAATGTGCGAACAAATTGATCAAGGCCGGGTACGTGGTCGATGAAGTGGTTCAACTCGGCAAACCGGCCGAAGAAATCTTGAAAGTGGCATCGAAGAAGAAAGTGGATCTGATAGTGACCGGCGCCAAGGGGATGGGCGCGGTCGCCCGGTTCCTGCTCGGGAGCGTATCCACCAAGGTCGTGCAGCACAGCACCTGTTCAGTTCTGGTGGTGCGTTAAGGTCGGACCCTCTCCAGCGGTGCCATCCCTGGAGGCAAAGAACGCGGCTGTGGCATTTCACCCCGTGCCCCCTCCGGCAAGCGTGGCAAAACGCGGCCATTGGCTCGACATTCCTCGTGAACTCTCGACTTGCCCGCGGCATGGTCCCTGCTGTTCTCAGCAACGGCAGGGGCCTGCAGGACAGACCATCAACGCATGACCGATCGAGTGACGGCCTTCATAGATAACTTCAGGCGGCAGCGTCGGCCGCCGGTTGCATCCCTTCGCCTCAGGGGGTGCACCCTGCTGTTCGTGTTACTCCTGGCAGGGCAGATGGGGTGTGATCGTGATCCGGTGGCTCCCCCGACGGCCGCCAAGCCTGTGAGCAGAGCTACCGATGGCATCGTGCAGCTGACTGCCGCAGAAATCGGGCGAGCGGGCATCCAGGTGCAGACGGTGAAGCAAGAGCCGTTTGTCTTGCATCGCGAGTTTCCCGCGACAGTGCACGCCAATGAAAATGAATTGGCAGAAGTCACCACGTTGATTCGGGGCCGGGTAGTGGAGGTGCTGGTCGATGCGGGCAAGGACGTCAAGAAAGGGGAACGGCTGGCCTTGCTCGACAGCACCGATCTCGGCATGGCCGAGGGCGTGTATCTCAAGACGACGGCGCGGCAACATGAAGCGCAGCTGGCGCATGAGCGGGCGGCCAATCTGCATGAACATCGCGCCATCAGCCTGGCTGAGTTGCAGCGCCGGGAAGCGGAAATGAAAACGGCGCAGGCCGAGGCGCGAGAGGCGGGTCACCGGCTCACGCTGCTTGGCGTGCCTGATCAAGAGATTCAGCGGCTTGAGCGGGAGCGGACTATTCGTTCCGACATCGCGATCCGTGCCCCGTTCGCAGGCCGGGTGATCATGCGAAATCTCACGCGCGGCGAAGTCGTGGAGACTTCGCGGAACTGTTTCACCATCGCCGACTTGTCCGACGTCTGGGTCATCGCCAGCGTGCCGGAGAAAGACGTTCAGTCCATTCATCCCAACCAGACCGTCCACGTCATAGTCGCCGCCTATCCACATAGCCTGTTTTCCGGCCGCCTGACCTACATCAGCGATGTGCTCGATCCGACAACCAGAACGATGCGCATCCGTGTCACCGTGCCGAATCCGGATCGGGCGTTAAAACCGGAAATGTTTGCCATGGTTCGTGTCGATGCCCCGCCGCAACCGGCTGTGCTGACGGTGCCTTTGTCCGCAGTGCAACAAGACGGCGGTGGCAAAGTCGTCTTCGTGCGGCAAGGGGAGAATCGATTTGAGCCGCGCCGGGTGCAGTTGGGGCAGGAACAGGACGGGCAGGTCATCGTTCTGGAGGGGGTACGGGAAGGGGAAGACGTGGTCGTCAAGGGGGCTTTTGCGATCAAGTCTGAACTGGATATCCACAAAATCGAGCCCACTCAATGATTGCCGCGCTACTGGAATTTTCCCT
>DAONAB010000012.1:0-23048 GCA_035400805.1 Nitrospira sp.
CGTTAACGTAATACGCTCTTACGTATCCCAATTGGACCGTGTCCTTGCAAATCAAGGAACGGCGCTCATCCACCATTCCAATGCCAAAGTATACCGGCGCTATTTTCATACTCTGGACTTGCTCCCGGCTGAAGTGACTCGTTCCCTTCAACGGCATGGATTGATCCAAAACCGAGGAATGAGAAGCATCGATGTGAGCGGTGATGATGTTCTCAAAATGTGCCACAGCTTTAACTTGGATGTTCTTCTGCAGGAGCGAATCCCTTGGGGAGGCACCTTTCTCATTGATTGCATCACCGTCGTCCGGAGGCAACAGGCAAGGTTTGCTTGCAGAATGCCCAAGATCATTAGCAATAGAGAGTTTATGCGGGAGGCGGCAATTGGAAAAAGCGTTTTGGATAGTTATCAAGGGGCTCGATCTGCGTAAACGTTAGAATGTTTCGATTCTTGATTTGCGGAGCCAGCGACGGTCTTGGTCTTGCCCTGGAAAGAGTGTCTCCGCGCGCCGGCGACGAAGTGTGTGGCTCAACAGTCGGCGAAGGCCGATCTGCCTGCGCCGCGGTGGCGTCCAGCGGCACTGGCTGGGGATCTGGCCGTGCCAGAGACCGTTGACTGCATCTGCCAGGATTTGTGCGGCCCACCCTGGACGTGTTTCATTTTCACTACGGCGACATGGGAGAGTGATGCTGATTTGCGCAAGATCGACTCGGAAACCTCTACGATCCTCAGCGTGAGCGCTGCCGCCTTTGTGGCCCTCGCGCGTGGCCTGAGAGACTGTCTTGCCCGGAGCGGCAATGCGCGAGGTACTACCCAGTCTTGGGGATACACTACAAGGCGCAGATCAACTATGATGTCCGAAGTGAAGCGCGATGGGCGCACCGTGGAACATGGGATCCTTGACGGAGTTTCGCATGCTCGCGGTCAATCGTGTTGTCGAGGGTGGCGAGAAGCCGTCTGAGGTGATGGCATTCGCTGGGTCCTTGCAGGAAATCGATATATTCCTGGTTACGATCATACAAGAAGGGCATGGCTATCGTATTAGAGTCTGGAGGTGATGAGCATCCGGCTGCCCGCCACCCATTGTTGACGCGCAAAGATAATCGTAAAGCGAGAAAGTTTGAGGCTCCAGGGTTGGCGAGTGGTCCGCACTGCGCACTACTGACAAATGCCTTGGCTGCCGTAGCTTCACGATTTCCGTTAGTTGCTTCTGGACTCGTGTCGGATCCACGTGAATTCCCAGATGCCGCGCTATACACATTACCGCTTGGGCAGGTTCCGCTAACAGGTTGTCGAAATTAAGTATATGGCGTCGTGTCTCCTCCGTGTAAGAAAAAACTCGTTGATAATACGCAAACCATAAGTGTGAGAGCGATTCAAGCGGGCGGTCAAACTGTGACGAAATCGACGATAAGACTGAAACCGGCTTGCGGAACGGGATGATCGGCACAACGGATGGGCACGCCGCTTGCCAAATTGGGAACGTAAGGGACAACCTCGGGTCCTTCCAGCCGAAAGCCGGTGTCTGGCCCGCGAATTTTGCCAGCAACATAGCGGCCTCTTTTACGAAGGCGTCGTGCAGAGTTGATGCAAGCGTGGAAAGGTAGGCCACCGGTGGTGGAGACAATAGACTAGCGCCTGCCGCTTTCAAAATGCGCTCGTTGAGCGCAAAGAACTCGGCGTTTTCAAAATAGCCATCGGCGTTGTTGTAGTCGCGTGGAATATGATCCGTCTCATTGCCGAAATCAACGCGAAGCACCTCGTGCAAGATACGAGAGATCAGCGATGTGCCGCTGCGACCGATCGATACAACTGCCACGCGGAGACTCATGGTCAGACTAAGTGTCTTGAATAGTTAGGCGCGACCGATACTGGTCGTTCACTCATCGGCAAATTAAGAAGCCTCCCGCGCGGTCACGCGCTCAAGCCCATTTGAAATGCCGCCGAGATAATATCGGACCGTGGGACGACCCGAGGACACGATTTTCACGCCATTGCGAACCAACACCTCCAAGAGCTTATCGTCCGGACAAGTGTTGGCCTTAATCTCAGCCTCGGTGAAAGCTTCGGGTATTGGAAAGCGCTGGAGGAGCACCCGTTGAACCAACCAGAGATTCTGATCGACGAGGAAGACTGCATCGTCGCCATTCATGACGGTGCTGTTTC
Source organism: Nitrospira sp. (assembly GCA_035400805.1). Taxonomy (GTDB): domain Bacteria; phylum Nitrospirota; class Nitrospiria; order Nitrospirales; family Nitrospiraceae; genus Nitrospira_A. The sequence continues at coordinate 2,164 of DAONAB010000012.1, forward strand.
GAAAGCACGACCGTACGGCATCCACCCGGTCCTGCAATATATTGGTGCCGCGAATCCACACGCCACGCTGGCACATCAGTTCGAAAATGCGAGAGCCTTCTTCTGCATTGGGCGCACCAGGAAAGTAAGGATCAAGGTAGGGCGCTCCCTCCCTAGTCAGCATTTGCCGCGCAGAATGAACCGCATGGCAACTATGGATTCGAGCGCATTCCATCAGGCTGCTCAAGTGATCCGGCTCGTATTCGTTGTCATCATCGAGAAAGGCGATCCATTCAGAATTCGCATGGGCAACGCCCCAATTCAGAAGGCGTGCCAGTCGTGGGTAGACCGCATCGCGGCCACGTAGGGCGGTCGGCGCATCCATTTTCGGCCGGCTCTGCAAATGCCAGCGCAAGGTCCGCCCCGGCTCGGTTGGGCCGAGTTGGCGGAGCGTTTCTTCCGAGGCCGGGTCGTCATCAATGATGATAAGGTGTTCGACCTTCCCAGCATAGTCTTGACCGCGCACGGATGCGACTGCGCGAGCCAGTTCCCTGGGTCTCTGTCGGGTGAGAGTCAGAACGGTGACGCCAGCTTCCATGGATTTGGTAGGTGGTGATCAGCCTGCGCCCAACGAAGTCATGGCGACCGAAAAAGCACGATCGCATACCCTAAGAGTTTCCTCGATGTCTTCGACGGTGTGGGCCGCCGACAGGTACCATTGGTGATTTGGATGGAAGAGAACCCCGTTTTGCACCGTTTGCTGAAAAAAGCGCACCTTCAACTCCTGCGCGGGAACGCCTTCGTTGTCTTGAAACTCGAGAAGGGGCGAAATGTCGAATCCCCGCATTTCCGCAGGCACGCGATGCTTCTTAAGCAAGCTCCGCATGCCCTCGCAAAAGAGCTCAGAGAGACGCCACACGGTGGCGAGGGAATCCGTCGAACGTAAGATGGAGATCGTGGTGATCGCCGCGACCATCTCGGCGGGATTCGCATAGTAGGTCGACGACATATGCGTCTGGCCCAAGCCTTGAAGTATGTCCGCGCGCCCCACCACTGCGGAGATAGGAAAGCCATTGGCCATGGCCTTGCTAAAGGTGGAAAGATCAGCCACCAAGCCAAAATACTCTTGGGCGCCCCCGACCGCCATGCGGAAGCCGGAGCGCATTTCGTCAAGAATGAAGAGCGCGCCGTGCTGATGCGCCAACTCCCGCACCTCGTTGAGGAAACCCGATCGCGGTAGCTCCAGCTCGAAAGGCATCATGATGACGCAAGCAATCTGTCGCGGGTGCTCTTCAAAGGCCCGATGTACACTCGCGAGGTCGTTATAGGTGAAATGGAGCGTGTTCGCCCGAGTTCCCTCCGGGACCCCGGCCGGGCGCGGTGCCGTCCAATCGTGCCAGCCGTTGTAGCCCCATTTGAGGACCTTTTCGCGCCCGGTGTAGATCCTGGCCAAACGTACCGCAGCCGCTGTCGCGTCGGATCCTGTTCGCATGAGGTAGGCGCACTCCGCCCCTGGGATTACCTCCAGCAGCAGCTCCGTCAATTCCACCTGGCGCACGCTCCACATCGGCGAGATGCAGCATCCCTTTTCCAGCTCCTTCGTTACTGCAGCGTTCACCCGCTCATCGGCGTGGCCCAGCACCACTGGCCCGTACCCAAGGATGAAATCAATGTAGCGGTTCCCGTCCACGTCCCACAGCCACGCTCCCTTCGCTTTGCTGAAATACTGCGGATAGAGCGAATTCGCCTCGTCCACCTCGCGGATACGGCTTCGAGTCGCCGCCCACGCATCTGATCTCGCGCCCCTATGGAGCAGCACACTCGATTTCGGAAATGACATTTCTAGGCTTAGTTTAGCATGATGGCCCCAATCGACCGTCTGACGAGAAGACGACTGTGCCGAAATCCGCTGTTTCGATTGCACTTTAGGTTAATGGTGCTACTCTCGCCATCAAGCTTTTTGTGGCAGCGTGCTTCTCCAATCCGACTGGTATGCAACAGGGGGTGTTCCTCTCCCTCCACGGTGCATACTCCAGGCGCACCGGTCTTCTCGAAGATTTGCAGCTCGCACGCAGCCTTGGGTACTCCGGCATCGAGATTTGGATTCACAAGCTCGACCATTACGTCGCCGGAGGCGGCACCCTCGATCGGCTCGCCCGTGCCGCTGGGCCTGTCCGCTTCACCATGCTTGATGTGCTGCTGGGGATCGAAACCATCGACCGCGATGCCCAGCGCAAGCTTCAGGACCAGTGCCGCCGCATGGCCCGCGCCGCCCGGGCGCTCGGCTGCCCGCTCCTGCAAGTCGTTGCGCTCGGCGAATTCCGCTCCACCGAGCGCGAGGCCATGCGCGGCCAGTTACGCGCCGCGCTCGATCCTCTCGTAGAGATCGCTGCCAGCCACGATGTCCGGCTTGCGCTCGAGCCGGTTTCGTTCTCACCATTCCGATCCATCGCAGACGCCGCAACCCTCGTTCGCGACCTCGGGCCACTACGCATCGGCTTGGTCCTCGATACCTGGCACCTCTGGACCGGTGGAACCCCATGGACTGAGGTCGCCGCACTGGATCGCTCCCTGATAGTCTGCGCCCACCTGGGCGATTGCCAGCCACGAGCCGGCGCAACTTGGTGCGACGCCGACCGCACCGCCCTCCCCGGCGACGGTGTCGTTCCCCTCGCGGAGGCCGTAACTGCGATTCGCGCTACAGGCTTCTGCGGCCCGTGGGCCGTAGAACTCCTCGGGGAGACCCAGCTCGGTGCCGATCCCGCCAGCCTGGCTCGCGCTATGCGTGAGCACGCCATCCGCTTGCTTGGCGCTTACCCGAGCGTGGCCAATGATCCTCCCGCCATCAAGCCATGATTACGGGCGACATCCCGCAACCGAAGATCATCCTCGAAGGAACCCACCTCACGAGGAAGACGGACGTGGCATTCGCACTCGCCGAGCACGTGGAGATCGTGGGCAACCGCAGGCGACGCTGGCATATACCCCTCATTTCTTCCGAATGGGAGACTCGATCCGATAAGCAACCCACAAAAGCCGAGCAGGGCCGCAGCATGATCGACTTCATCGATGGGGACGAGGAATGGATGTACGCCTGTTACGAGAACTACGTGCGACTCCTCGAACTCCACCGCGACTACTACTGGATTGTCGACCGGTTCCACATCTCGACCATTTCACACCAGTGGCTGCGCCACCGAAAGGCCATCGACCTCGGCTGGGTCGACCGGCGTCTGGCCGCACTCGGGTTCGTACTAGTCCACCTTTGCCGCCGGCCGGAGACTTTTCCCGCCGCGCGCGAACATCGCCTCACCTACTCGGAAAACCCCGATCGCTACCACGACCTGCAGTTCTTTATTGAGGAACAGGAATATATGGCCGGGTTGATCCAGAGATCCCTCATACCCTCTTGCACAGTCGACGTTTCAGACGGGGATGTCGCCCAAGTCGCCCGTAAAATCATCGAATGGACGAAGGCCTCCGGCGCCTTCTGGCGGCCTAAGCACACCCGCCCACCGCTGGAAAGTGCGCGCTCGTGAGGCGCTCTCCAACCGGACAGCCTACGTCGTAGTACGCAATCCGAGAATCGCCCAGCCACAAGGTTCCCGCTGCTACGTACCGCAGCACCAGAACCCTTCGCGACTCGCCAGTCGTATTCGGAGTAGATCCGTGCCACACCATCGCATCGTGAATTCCACACTGCCCCGGCCGCAACCGGTAGGTCACCTTTCGGTAGCCGAGACTGGGCGGGTCAGATGGAACCGCTAATATCCCCGGCCGATCTTCCACCATAAAGGGTTGCTCATTTCCGAAGGCTACAGGCAGCCTTTCCCCCAATCGATGCGTCCCCGGCGCCACCTCCATCGCCCCGTTCTTAGCATCGATCTCGTCAAGTGCGATCCAGATGGTAAGCGCACTCGGCTCACCAAGGGGCCAGTACGAATAATCCTGATGCCACGGCAGGTACTTCGAGTGCGGTTTCTTGATTACTACGTTGTCCTCGAAGAGAAGGATCTGTTCCGCTTCCAGCAACCGCCGTGCATACCCCACCAACAGCGGGAGATTCGCCACCTGCAAGATCCGTTCGTCCTTCCGCCACAGGTTGAAAAGAAACGGGAATGTGTGCAGCTTCGGCTTGCAGCCGTCCGTGGGCGCGAACTCGAACTTCGGACGGCTCCCCATCCCCGCCGTGTTGCGGATGTCGATCGGGTCCGTCAGCTCGTACTGCTCCGAATCGAACTCCCCGGCAACGTGCTCGTCGATCGCAGCCTTCAGCCGCTCCACCGTCTCCAGATCAAGAGCATCCAACGGCGCCACGAAGCCGTCTTCGCGGAATCGCTGCAGCATTTCGTCGTTCTTCATGCTACCCACCTACTAGAGCACCATGGGCCTTCCGGCTCGATACTGCCTGGCCTACGGGCTCAGTGGTTCCGCAGAGGCCAAGTTTTCGGCGGAACCGAGCGCCACTTTCAACTCGGCCGAGTTTACCACCGCCGCCCACTCTTCATCAGGGCCGCCCTCGAGGTAGCGCCAGATCGCTGGCGTCACCGTTTCCACTTCCGCGCTGGCGAGCTGCGGCAGCAGCAGCAACTCGGCCGATTCGATCTCCGCGATCCGCTCCGCCGATTCCACACCCATGAACTTTTCGGCGGAATCCACCACTAGGATCAGCTCCGCCGTATCCACGGTGAGCGCATCGAAATCGATGCCTCTGCCCTTCAGCCTTTCCAGGCTGGCCATGTAATCTAAATTCAGTTGCGCGAGCTTGGCGCTCGCGGCTTTGGCGGCTTCGTTGGCATTCATGGAATTGATCATCGCGGATCTTCCCGCTGAGTCAACCTCCTTTGTCGCATCGCATTTTTCGTGCTTTTTCGTGCGTGGTTGCATTCGCGCGTTCACCCCATTGTCCTTTTCTCCTTGCCTGCTTCGCCGGCCCGCCGGTTTGCGTTGGCGCCGAACCGGAGCGGTGAGCAGTGGGGACGCTCTTGGCTAGTGGGACATGGTTTGAAGGGAGTGCGTCCTTGGATTGAGCCTGCACAGTGCTTCGAAACACCAGATGCGCTTGCGCGACTCGTCTCTCAACAGCCTGTTAGCGCGATGAGACCGAGGGCGATTGTATGGCGGCGGCGGGCGCGTCAAGGATGCTACGGGTCCGCTCGCACAAACGGCTCGCGTCTTCCGTTCCTCCTCTGACCCGCCCGCCGCCGCCAAGGCCCTTGCTCTTAGGTTTCATCGCGTGGAATCTGTCGCTGGGCAGGGAAGAGCAGGCGAGAAGAGGCATTGCCCGGGGTTTGGCGAGGCGGTAATGTCCCCATTGGTAACCGCATTTGGGGCAACGAATGACATAACGAACAGAATCTATTTAGCGTCGCAACGGCTCGGTCCCACGAGAAAACCGCGAACCTTCAGTGAAGGACGAGAGAGCCGCCGAAGCACGCGCCCAATCGGGCGCGGCTTGGCGTGCTTCTCTCAAAGGCGCTTCGCGGTGCCTCTCGTGGGGGCGCGTTGAGTTCGCGCCCCTTCTCTTGCCAGACACGACAACGTAACCAACGCAGCTTTGGCCTCACCGGATTCTGTGGTATTAAACTTGGCACAGGCGCGGGTTTGGCTCCAAAGCCAGAGTGAAATGCACGCACGTTGAGCACGACCGTCCAACGACAGTTCTACCGGCACGGGCAACTCCGCGAGAGGGTGCCGCTCCGCAACGGCAAGCGGCATGGCCTGGTTCGCACCTGGCATCGGAATGGTGCGCCAGCCTCGGAGGAGCGCTACCGCGACGGCGTGCTTCATGGCGTCTGTCGCCAGTGGGATGAAGGGGGCAGGTTGCTCGGCGAGTTCGAGATGAAGAACGGCACGGGGCTGCAGCACGAATGGCACGAGAATGGGCGGCTGAAGATTGAGATCTCGACCGTGCGCGGAGTGTTCTGCGGGCGAAATCGCATCTGGCTTCAGGACGGGACTTTGTTGTCGGAGCGGTACTATTTGCATGGCGAGGCGGTGACGGCTGACCAGTACCGCGCTGCGGCAAAGGCCGCTCCGGCGCTTCCGCGGCTTCGTGGGCGGGCCGGAAAACCGCTGCCGCCAGGCCCCAGGCGCGAGCAGCGTATTCACCGCGTCTTCACTCGCGCGCTGCTGCGCAAAGCGAACCGGGTCGAGGCACGAAAGTGGTTCCAGCGTGACGAAAGAGACAAGACTCGCCGGTCGATTGGACGCTTCAAACAGGAGGCGGACGCTGCGAGGTTCGTGGAGGCGCTGTACCGAGCCGGGGCCACCGCGGTTATCGTTCCGGACATCTACGCGGACAAGCACGGCAACCAGTTCGCGGACGGCCTTCTTGTGAACCTCCCGAAGTCTCCTGCGTGCCGACAAGCCATCCGAAAGGCCTGCCGACGGCTACGGCAGCAGGCGCTTGGTTCCGTCCAACCGGAGGCCGACATTGGCGAGAGCCATCTGTTTCTGGCGATGGCCTGACTCACCCGACCACGAGGCGATCCCCCGGCTCGTCCACGGCCAGCAAACCGCCCGCAGCCCGACCAGCCAACAGGCATTCGGCGACCGCGTCCCCCACGAGTTTTTCCACGGCATCTCGCATCGGGCGGGCGCCGAGCTTGGGATGAAATCCCTTTCGCACGAGAAATGGCAGGACGCCCGGATGCAACTCCAGACGGTGACCACGCTCCGACAGGAAGGCGATTTCCCGGGCGAGGAACTTCTCCGCGATCTCCAGTTGATGTTCGTAGCTCAGCCGGTGGAAAACCAGTTTCTCCGAGATCCGGGCAAAGACTTCGGGACGTAACGCCTGCTGTGCGCGCGTCAGGACGTGCCGTTCCAGCGTCGCCTCGCTGGAGTGTTGGAGGCTCATCAACTCTGCGGAGCCGAGGTTCGTGGTCATCACGACGTAGAAGCCCGAGAAATCAAGCGCCTCGCCCGTGGCGATCGTGAGCCTCGCCGCGTCGAGCAGTTGCAGAAAGAGATCCATGATGCGCGGATGGCCCTTCTCGATCTCGTCAAACAGAAGCGTGCCTTCGCTCGCGTTCTCCCGAATCGCGCCGAAGAATCCCCGCTCGCCGAGCTTCGCGCCGAGGAGCAGACCAAGGGCCTCCTGATTCTGAAACTCGGACATATCGAAGCGGAACAGGCGGCCGGGGCCGAACAGGTGATTCGTGAAGACCACGGTGACCTCGGTTTTCCCGACGCCCGTCGGGCCGAGCAGGAGAAAGCTGCCGCGCGGCCGGCCAGGTTTGCACAGGCCGAGTTCACCGCGCTTGAGCGTGGAGATGATGCGCGGCAGCGCGTGGGACTGACCGCGGATTTCGCGGGGCAATAGGGAGTCCAGTTCGTGGAGGTTGGCCAGCTTCGCCGTGTCCGGTGTCGTGTTCACTCCCCATCAGTAGCACGGACAGACGCGCATCTTGTGTAAGACATACATCTTCGAGCGAGCCTTTCGTGAGAAAACCTTCCTGTGATTAGCGGGGAATCCGCTGGTCCGAGCATAACACAAAACAAAAGGCAAACAATGAAGAGACTCGTTCAACTCCGGCCCACGACCACGGCCCGACTCCGCAACACGGCGTTGGTGGCCCTGGTGGTGTTGGCCAACACCGGGCGGCTGTTCGCCCAGGCCTTCGACTCGACCGAGTTGAAGACCGGCATCAGCAACAGCCTCGCCGTAATCATGATGTTCGGCTTCGTGCTGGGCATCGCCGCCGTCATCGCCGGCGGGTTCGCCATCCGGCGCGGCGACGTGGATCAGGGCAAGATGTCCATCATCGGCGGGGCCATCATCGCGGCGGCACCGGCAGTCATCTACGCCTTCTTCAAAATCTTCGGCATCGACGACAATTCGTCCGTCGGCGTTGGGTCGTTCTAACCATGAACACGAACCTCCGACTGACCGACACCAACGCGGCCTCCGACTCGAAGGGCCGCACCTGGGGTCTCGAAGGCAACCTCGTCTGGTGGCTCATCGGAGGCATCGGGGGGAGCATTCTGCTCTTCTTCCTGGTCATCGTCGGCCTCAAGGCCCGCCTGATGACTTCGTTCGGCGTCGCGGTCGTGCCGGTGCTGCTGTGCCTGGCCTACATTTTCGGCCTGCGGCATGGGAAACCGCCCGGCTACGACCGCGACTGCTTCGAACGCTGGCTGCTGGGAACGGGCTTCGGTCCGGACATCCGGCACGCCGGATTCTCGAAACATCCTCTCGCGGAGAACTGACCTATGGACAATCGCCACATCCTTGAACTCCTGAATGACGCCGAGTCGGCCCTGCGGGAGAACCTGCATCGGCACGACCTGGACCCGAACGCGCGCGCTCACATGGAACGGGCAGTCAGCCACACGCGGGAGGCTTACATCGCCACCAACGAAATCGGCAAGGCGCGCACGGTCCAGCGTCTCGTTGGCGACCTGGACAAAGCGGACCGCCTGATTGCCAAGCTGCGCGGCCTCCGGCCCCAAGGCGGCAACGTCAAATCCATCCGCATCTGACGTATGCCTGAGCGTGCCCCCAACGGCTATCTTGTCCGCGGCCTGGTTGTCTTCAACCACCTCCGGCGGGGCGGTTACATCGCCAAAGGATTCGTCTTCGAAGCGCCCGACCTGACGAACTCCCCGGTCGCAGACCTCAACGCCTTCCAAGACCAGCTCTGTCTCCTGCTCGCGTCCCTGCACGAGAACCAACGTCTCCAAGTGCAGTACTTCTGCGATTCCGACTACAAGGGGGAACTCCTGCGCTACCAGCAGGAGACAGAGCGTTTTTGCAACGTTTGGACGAAACGAGCGCGCAACGAGCGCTTCGCCCGTTACTGGCAGTCCATGTCCGAGCGCAAGCTCCGCCGGCAACGGGTGATTCTTTATGTGTCGCGTGCGTTGGACAACGTTCCCAAGTCGTTCCAGTCGGCAAAGGCGCGCCGGGAATACTACTCGACCCTGCTGGACCAACTTGAGTCCGAGTTCGATCACGTTCACCGGTTGCTGCTCGAAATCTTCGGTTCGACCGGCGCGCGGGTGTTGCCGATGTCGGATCTCGACCACTTCCGGCACATCAAACGGTTCCTGAACCCGTCGCTGAACGACCGGTTCGATTTCGACCCTGCCGACGGGTTCGCGCCCGAACTGACTATTCACGAGAACTGCTGGCACAGTGAGGGCAACGGCCAGTCCGATTTCGGGTTCTTTCTCGATGGGCATTACCACTCTCTCATCGTCCTGACCCGTTGGCCGCGCACGACGTATCCGGGCATCATCCAGAGGCTCACGAACCTCAGGCTGCTCGATTACACCATCACGGTGAACGTGGACCCGCTCCCGGTCACGAAAGAGATCTCCAAGGAAGAGAAGGAACACGACCGCGTGGCGGGGGACTACGCCAGCGAAAAGAAGATCTCCCTGCTCACCGTGATGGAGAAGAAACAGAAGAAGATCCACGCGCTGATGCAGGGGCAAACCATCCCGTTCAACGCGCTCTTCGTCATTCGCGTTTGGGACAAGACGCGGGACGGGCTGAACGCCAAGGCGGGAGCCATCAAGAACGCCATCAATTCGATGAACGCGGCGCAGTATTTTGAGAGCAACCTGCCCAGCACCTCCAAGAACCTGTTCTTCCAGACCTGGCCGGGCTGGACCTGGGGACGCTACGAGTATCGGAAACTCTACGCCGAGCACCGTTACCTCGCCGACATGCTACCGGTCACGAGCACGTTCACCGGCCACCTCGCCACGGCCGAGGCGATCTACGACGGGCCGAACAGCAATCTCATCGGCGTGGAGACGTTTTCCGGCTCGGACGACAACAAGGCCCCCCAGCATGCCGTGTTGCTCGGAATGTCTGGGTCGGGCAAGTCGGTGACCGTTTGCGACTTGCTCACCCAGACCGAAGGCTACTTCGGCTACACCGTCATCATCGAGGAGGGGCTGTCCTACGGCATCTACACAGCCACGGTCGAGGAAGGCGCCCGGCCCATCATCATCCATCCGGACGGCGACCTGACCATCAACTACCTCGACACGAAGGGCCTGCCGCTCACCCCTGACCACCTGTCGGCGGCGACCGCCCTTGTGGCGCGGATGATCGGCATCAGCAGCCAGGAGGACAAACAGATGCTCCGGCAGGCGCAGATCGCCAAATACATCAACTTGCTCTACGAAGATTCCTTCCAGGACTGGTGCAAGAAGCGGCATGACCAGCTGCTGGCTATCGCGCGGCATGCCCTGGCCCTTCAGCGATTCCGCGAGGAACGGATGCCGCCCGGCGCAACCAGCCTCGAAACCTTCGCCGACTTTCGGGACTGGAAGGCCAGCCATCCTTCGGAGGCCGAAACCTACGAGCGCCAGGTCGAAGAGGGGGCCGCACTGAAGTTCCTGAAAGACCCCAAGACGAGCAAAGAAGTCCGCAACCTGGCCTTCGCCCACTTCGCGTCGGACGAGTTCCCCACACACCGAATGCTTCAGGAGTTGATGATGCTCGATCCGATGGGCGCGGAGCGCGACCAAATCATGGAGATTGCCACGCTCCTGCTCCCGTGGTGCCGCGACGGCAACTACGGCTGCCTATTCGACGGCACGAGTAACCTGTCGCTGACCGGCCGGATCGCGCACTTCGAGTTGGGCTACATCCCGGAATCGGCCAAGGAACTGAAATCGGCGGCGGGCTTCCTCATCACCAACCATGCCCGCAAGCACATCATGACGCTGCCGCGGGCGGTCCGGAAGCGGAACGTATACGAAGAAGTTGCCCGATTCCTCGACATCCCCGGCGGCCAGGAGATCGTGCAGGAGAGCTACGCCCAGCTTCGCAAATTCAACTGCTGGAATATCTCCATCGTGCAGCAGTATTCCCGGTTCAAGCAAAGCCGCATCCGGTCCGCCGTTTTCGGCAACAGTCGGCAGTTCTTCATCATGCGGCAGAACGACCGGGCGGACCTGGAGGACATGGGCCGGGACATCGCCCTGCCGGAGGTCACGCAGCACGCCATCATGAACTACCCACTCCCGGACCATCAGACCGGCCAGAAATACTCTCCGTTCACCTACCTGCACACCGATTCCAACCGTAACCTCTGCGGTACGGTCCACAACGTCGCGTCGCGGGAGATGCTCTATTGCTCCAGCTCGAGCGGCGAGCACTTCGACCGCCGCGCGCGCGAACTGCGCCAAAGCCCGAGTGTCGTCGAGGGGATCATCCTTCACGCCAACCGCAAATCCGAATCCCGTCACTAAACCACCGAATGCTTATGAAACACCAACGTCTTTACCAACTTATTGGACTCGTCGCCTGCGCCATCGGCGCTGCCCTCATCACCGGATGCTCATCCACTCGGGCTATCAGCGACGTGGCCATGGGCGCCGGCGGGGCATACCTGGGCCACGAACTCTCGGACGGAAACCCCGTCGCCACGGCCGCCGGGGCGGCCGGCGGGGTCCTGCTGAGCGAAGGGCTTCACTATGCTGCAAACAAGGCGAGCCAGAAAGCGTACGCCACCGGTTACGACAAAGGAAAGAGCGACGCCGTGAAGCAGCAGTATTGGCTCTACGTCTCGCTCCAGTGCCAGCGCAACCAGGTCGGCTCCGTCCGGCTTTACCCCGTGCAATTACCGGAACAGCGCATTGACGGGGTGACGTTCCAACCAGCAACCAAATACCTCCGCATCGAGGAGTAGGGCAGGCGGAGCCTGCACCCAACTAGAAAGGAAACACACCATGAATAGACTCATCACCATCGCCGGTCTCTGTCTGCTGTGCGCAACGCAGGTTCGCGCCCAATGGACGGTCTATGACCCGGCGGTTCATACCCAGACGATCCTCAACGGCGTCCAGGAAATTGCCAAGTTCATCGAGGTCATCAACAACCAGGTCCAGCAAATCTCGGTGCTCACCGAGCAGGTGAACGAGTTCAAGAAATACGAGGGCTTGTTCGGTGACCCATCCAAGGTGCTTCTCGGCACCGTCAGGCCACTGATCGACGACCTCCGCAAGACTGAGTTGGGCGAGACGCTGACGGCGCTCGAAGATGCGGCCGACGCCGAAGAGGCCATGGTCTATACCGCCAGTGGACTCTACCGCAGCGTCGGCACTCAGTTCACCACCCCGGGCGGTGCAACGGTCACTCGTCGTCGTGAACCCTACCTCGCGGTCGCCGCAGTACAGAAGACGACGGACAATTACCTCGCCGTCTCGACCGACGCCGCAGCGCGCCGGGTTGCCCTCAAGCAACAGATTGCCACCACGACCGAGCAGCTACGCTCGGCCACCACCGACGCGGAGGTTCAGAAACTGACCGCCGTCCTCACCGGTATGTCCGCAGCGTTGGAGAGCACCGACCAGGAGGTCGGCCAGGCAACCGCTTCCGCCGTTGTGCAGGACATCGCCAACCGCGCCGACGCGCAACGGCAGGTCGAGGCGAAGAAGGAGCAACAGCACGCCGAGTTCACCGAGGCGGTGACGAAGTATGGCGAGACGTTCCGGTTGCTGACCGCCCCGGTGACCTTCCCCACCCGATAAACCGCAATCGCCCCGGCGTATGGCCCCGTTCGAAGACATCTTCCCGACGTTCTTGCGCAAGTGCGCCGAGTTGCATGACCTCCTGCAGGTCGTGTCCTACATGCTGTTCATCGTCGGGACGATTCTGTTCGTGCTGCACGGGTTCTCGGCGAAGACGGTGACGTTGCACCTGGTGCGGATCATGATCCTGACGGCACTGCTGGTCATGCTTCCCACGTGGGGTAACCAAGTTCAGGGAATCCTCCAATCCTCCATCCTGAACGGGCTGGGTATCGACCCTGCCAACGTGCAGGAACAATACAACGCGCTACTCATCGTCAAACGGGACGCCGGTGCCCACCGGTCCTGGTGGGACATCCTGGGCGACCTGAACGGCTTCACCGTCGAGTTGCTCATCTCCGGGCTGCTTTGGCTCATCGGGCATTTCGCCTCCCTGATGGTCTTCTGGGCATACGTTTTCCAGAAGTTCATCCTTTTCACCGGCTACGCCCTGTCCCCGCTGCTCATCGGCATGATGGCCATCCCGCCGTTGCGATCCATCGGGAGCCGTTATCTGATGCACCTGGTCGGCGTTCTTCTCTGGCCGTTGGGCTGGGCGGTCGCCGCCCTAATCACTCAGGGGATCCTCGACTTCATGACCGACCCCGCGCTGCGGTTTGTGGATCCGACCGCGACGTTCTACTCGCTGCAAGCGTCACTCGGAGCCGCAGTGCTGGCGTTTTGGATCGTGTTCAGCACGGTGGCCGCGCCGGTGGTCATCCAGAAGGTGTTTGCCCACGGGGTTCTGGCGGGCGGCCAACTCATCGGCGGCGCGTTTAGCGGTTTCCTGCAAACTGCGGCGACCACGGCGGGCGCCGCCGCCGTAGCATCTACGACCGGCATACCCTTGGTTACGGCAGGGGCCGCGGGCATGGCCGCCGTGCTCAGCACGCTCTCCACTGCGGCCGGACATGGCAGCGCCGGAGCCATCATCATCGCCGGGAGCGGGCTTCCCCCACGCAGCGCCCGCGGCCGGCCGGGTGATGACATCACCGGCGACCGCGCGGTGCGCGAGCTGATCGCCCGTTCGAAGAACCACTACTACTGATCCCTATGGAATCCACATCTGCCACGCCGCGCGAGACCAGCACCGCCATGGACAAGGATGAGCTGGCTCGAATGAACGCCGCGCGCAAGCGCTTCGATCCAACGCAACTCTTTGCGCAACGCGACCGGCTGCCCTGGTTCTGGTTCTTCGTCGCGGTGGCGGTCACCGTGTTGGCGGCCTTTGACCGCCATCAGTTGGTCAAGCAGTTCAAGCACCGGGAACGCGTCATCATCGTGGACCCGTCACAGACCTACTACATCAGCCCGCTGCTTCAGTTCCAGGAAGCAAAAGATCTCCATGCCCAGCAGGCGGAGCTGGCGGCGATGGCGTTCCTGAGCCGCAACCCGAAGGAATTCGACCACGTGGACCTGCTGAAACAGGTATTCCTCAAAGGCGCGCTGGCCAAGGCCCAAGACCAACAGTCGCGCGAGGCCGTCGAATTCCGATCCAAACAACTCCATCAGAAGCCGGAGATCGCTCGCATCGACATCCTCGCCACCCGTGAGAACGAGGTCCTGGCCACGGTTTCCGGCCAGGTCATTCGAACCGGCGTGTTCCAGGAGAAGGCCTTCACCGAAGCCTTCAATTTCAAGCTGAGTCTCCGTTTGATCCGCAACCCCAACATGGCCAGCAACGGCCGGTTTCCGACCGCGGTTGGCGACTTCAAATATGAAATCACCAAGTAGCCTTCTCTTGCTCGTCGCCAGCGTCGCGCTGGCGGAACCCCCGGAAGCCATCCAACGGCTCACGCTGGACGATCGCGTAGTCGTGACGGTTCCGGTGGCGACCAACCGCGTCACCACCATCAGCTTCCCGGGTCCCATCGCGGCCATTGACGCAGCCGGCGTGAGCGCCGATCCCAAGGTGCCGGGGCAGTTTCAACTCGCGCACACAAAGGGCTCGGCGTTCCTGTCGGTGCGCGCGCTCGCGCGGAGGGCGGCAACGAACCTGAACATCCGCTGGAACAAACGCACCTACGTCTTTGAGTTGATCGAAAGTGATGTCCCCGTCCTGGCCCTTAATCTCGAGGACCGCTCCGCCACGCAGCCGGTGCAACCGGCGCCGGTGGTCAGCCCCATACGGCTGCTCGCTTTGCTCGACAAGGCGAAGGCGTTCCCGTTGCTCAAACAGCAGCACCCGGACGCCGTGGCGCAGGTGGAGGCAAAGACCTTGGGCGACAAACCCCAGATCACCGATTTCGGGGATTACGAGATACGGATCGAGGAAATGTTCCGGTTCAATCCTGAGGACACCATGGTGTTCCACCTCACCCTTCGCAACAAGTCGGACCGGGAGATCCGTTACCGCTCGGACAGCTTCGCCGTCCGTGTCGGCAACCGCCTCTACCACGAATCCATCAGCGATGCGCCCGGTGTACTCCCGCCCAAGGCGGCGAGCACGGTCTATGTCGCCATCACCGGCACGCCGGACGGCGGACGCAATGAGCTGTCGCTCAAGAACGAGTTCAGCGTGCTGGTGTCCCGAGTGACACCACCGCCCGCCTTCCCTGAGCTGTCACCTGGGTCCCAGAACTGGATCGAGCAACTCCAAAAAGAGTCGAAGCCATGAAACCGCGCGACTTCATCAACTTCTTCAAGACGAAGAGCGGCAAGCTGGTCGTGTTCGCTTTGGTATTCGGCGGCGCACTGTTCTTGTTCGGGGTTATCCGCGACCGGAGCCGTGGCCAGGACGAGATGGATGTTCGGGTCAAGTCTTCAACCAATCAGACGGACAATCCGCAAGTGGTGCAGACCATCCTGCGGCCCTCGGAACCGTATCGTCCACCACCGCCCAAGCCAGAGCTGCGGCCGGCCCCGAAGCCAGCCACCAATGAACCTCCGAAAGTCGTGGCACCAGCCAAGCCCCCGGAATCGCGACCGGTCCAGATTGAGCCCATCGGTCTGTTCGCCGATGCCATGGCTGGCGTGGCCGAACCGAAGGCTCTCGGTACCATCTACGCACCGTTCGGTCGGCTGATCTCCTGTGAAACAGTGGTCACGGTCGACTCCGCGTCCATTCTGACCCCCATCGTTGGACTGATCATCGAGGATGTTTACCACGCCGGCAGGCTCGTGATCCCAGCAGGCACGGAAGTCCATGGCACGGCGCAGACCGATCGTCAACGCGAGCGCATCGCCAGCGGCACGGCCTGGACCCTGGTATGGCAAACGGGTGAAGAACTTCGGTTGAAGGCCATGGCACTCGACCGTGAGTTCTCCGGCGACCAGGAGGGTTGGGGCATCACGGACGGCAGCGCCGGCCTGCGCGGGCGGCTGATCAAGTCCGACAACCTCGCCGAGATCAAACTGTTCGCCGCCACTTTTCTCGCCGGGGCGGCCAACGCATTGACGGAGAAGGAACAGACCATCTTCGGCAGTGTTGACAGCCGCTCTCTCAACAACGCGCCGTTCAAGGGCGCCGAGAAGGTGCTTTCGGTGTACGCGCAGCGAATCTACGAAGCCATCCAGCGTGACGGCTTCTATGTGCGCGTCCCCAGCGGAAAGCAGTTCTACCTCTACGTTCTCCAGACCATCGACCGCGATGCCGCCACGCTCGGCGGATCGGCCACACCGTTTGCGGAAGCTGATCCTGCGAAACCGGCGCCCGGACATCTGCCCCTGGAGTTCGGTGTATCAGCTACACCGTCATCAGCCCCAACCAAGTTACCCTCCAATCCTGTGTTCGAACCATGAAATACCTGGCTCTGATTCCTCTGGTGCTGGTTGCCTCGTGCGCCTCGCGCCCAAAACCGCAAGTCGCGGTGCGTCCGCTGCCTGCACCTGCCACGGAACCCATCGGCGACGTTCGCTACGCGGAGGTGGTGCGTTCCTACCACGTTGGCCGTTACGTGGACCCAAACCACCCTATGGCCATGCATGAACGTCACCCGGTGTATCGAGTGGAAGCATCAGCCCATTGGAACCTGCACCCTGGGCCGCTCCGGCTGGCCGCCGCCAATGTGCTCAACCCGCCCCTCGACGCCGCCTTCTCGCCGCCGCCCGTCAACGACGCGGTGATCGCCGAGATCGGCCGCCAGCGAGAAGCGACGGAGCGAGTCCTCGACGAGGCCCGGCGTCTCGCTCAGTCGCACGAGGAGTTCCAACGCGTCCTCCAGGAAATGCAGACGGTAGTCACAAACCAGGTGCGACTCAGTTCGCGCCTCGCCGAAACGGAGCGGCGCGTCACGGAGTTCGCAAAGGATCTTCAACGCTTAGCCACTCCGGTAACGGCCCTGACAACGAATGATGTGCCCGCAGCCGAGCCGGAGGTTCGGTCGCCAGAACGATAGCACCGCTTTGCCGATGAACCCGCAGAGTCCATTGGCGAACACGGCAGATGCCGCGCAACGAAAACCATAACAACACAAGTCATGACCAAGACAAAGCCAAGTGCGCCACCGAGCGCCGGCGGCAATGCCGCCCCCACAGATCAGCCCACCTTCCGGAGCAATCCCGAGGTGGATGCGAAGATCGATGCCTACATCAAGGAGAACCCCAAGTACTGGGCCTACGTACAGGCGATGCCTCGCGAACGGCTCGAACGGACGGTCGTCCTCAACGAAGTCCGCCAACTCGACCGCCAGCAGCGGATGAGGGAAGGCGCCCTGAACCAGATCAACCGCAACCCCGAACTGAAGCGGGCCTACGACATCCTCGTGAAGGATCTCCCGGAAGATCAACGCGAGGGCGTCATCGCCCAGATCGCGCGGCAGGCACGTCGTGCTGTGGTTCGCACCCAATCACAGCAGCAAAGGACGGGAGAGACCGTCGGCGTGTGAACCCAAAACGGCTGCGGCTTGGCTGCATCGAGCAGTCCAAGCCGCGGTCAGTTCGCTGTCCCGTCGGTTTTTTTTAGCGGCGATACCAACTAACCCACTCGTTCGGTGATTTCCAGACCCTGGATCAGCGCTCTCAACTGCTCGGGCCGAAACCCGACGGCTGTGCCCTCGCCCCGGGGCCACTGGAGCATCCCGCCCTCCAGCCTTTTGGTCGCCAGCCACAAACCCGTTCCGTCAAACCAAAGCAGGCGTAGCCGGTTACGTCGCCGGTTGTGAAGACAAAGAGCCCCCCTCGATCACGCCCTCCTCAAGCGAGCTTCTCGCTTCTCCTCCTCGCGACCGCCGTATCGAAATCCAATCCCAGTTCGCCCACGTTCGGCGCGCGCCTGATCAGTTTCACGCTAAGCTGCTTCCCAATGTTCGTTTTGAAATCGGGGGCGTTGCGCCAGAGTTGATCCGTTGATCCTGCTAGAACGGCTCGGTGTGGAGCAGCACCACGAGCGCCGCATAGATGTCGTCCGCCGGAACCTACATTGCGTTACGCTTGAGTGGTTCAACGCACTCTGCGAAAAGTGCGGTCGCAGCAGCCAGCGACCGCGGTCCGGCGGGATGCTCCAACCACGTCGACACTTCGTTGAGCAACACCTCCCCGCTGAGTGAATCCAGGCGGTGTTGCTCTGCTAAACCGTAAAGCTTGATGAGCAGCCTTGCGGCCGAGCGGTCCGGGAGGCTTCGGACTGCAGTTGGTCGGAAACTGAGATAATACGGCAGCCCCACAGTAAGGCGGTTGAGAGAAACAGCTACTCGAAGTCCGCGAATACGTGTTCTCGTGCCAGTTTGTTTGCGACGTTCCACAGCACACTTCTGCCAGATACGCCGGGCCTCCTCGATGGAGGCATCGAGCAAGTAACCGACTGTCGAAAAGATGATGGGGTTCACGACCCTCCCCTCGGTTGGAGGCATTGCCTTGGCCTGCTCCTTTATTCGGAGCGGCTCTGGCGAGCATGCCTCAATCTCCAAAATTATCCCCCCGTCTTTTGCTAAATGCGGCCCTCGAACGACGAGATCGAATGGTTCCCATTGGCCTGTGAAATCTGAATAGCGCTTGAACGTATTCTCGGCAGCATTAGGGGCCAGAGGACCTCGCTCATCAGTAAATAGTGTGCAGTGCTGTATCCCCAAAGGGACGAATCGAACCTGCCTTGGTGATTTCAGCGCCCGTTCAATTCTCGAGTGAAGAGCCTTGACGTAGCTCACGACGCTTTGCGTGCTGAACAGGTCACAGCAGACAAACACGGAGGACTGTGGAGAATCACCCTCTTCTTTGAGCCAAGCGCGATTGGCCTCCAGTCTATTCTGCAAATCTAGCGCCGTCGATTGTTCGACAAACTCGCGAGCATCCCGCGAAATGCTCTCGAAAATGCCCCTCGAGATCTCGCGGGCCATGAACACTGCTCCGTAATTCTGCCCTGAGAGTTCAGCCAAGACTTGACAAATCTCTGTCTCGATTCTGGTCATTGCTAGTTTTCCTTGTAAGCCAGAACTCCGCGAAGTCGAGTCCCGCGGCGCGCTGGAACGTGTTTACCCGTCATCAACAAGCTTCACCGGCATCGATTAAAGCTTCTCCGCAAGGAAGTCGCAA
This sequence comes from Nitrospira sp., assembly GCA_035400805.1. Taxonomy (GTDB): domain Bacteria; phylum Nitrospirota; class Nitrospiria; order Nitrospirales; family Nitrospiraceae; genus Nitrospira_A. The sequence goes on from DAONAB010000012.1 coordinate 21,148, forward strand.
AACCTCAGTTCAATCTCTCTTTGAAAAGTGTTCTCTTTCGGCTTCAAGCTCCACGGATTCTGCCTCAATACTCTGAATCCGGATTCTTCAACAAGTGTTGCCGCCTCATCCTTGGTTCGGTAGCCCTGTGTGAAACGCCCATCAGGTTCAAAGCCTGTCTCTCGACCAAGCTGCACGTCGAGCATGATGAGCCCCCCCGGTTTCAACACACGCCGAAAACCCTCCAGCGTTTTACGGGCTACGCCTGCTTCGAGGGGAATGTGCTGGAACGCTGCCATACAAAATACACAGTCGAAAGAGCCATTCTCAAAATGTAGATCGCTAAGATCTTGAATGGCAAAAGTGCAAGATGAGTATTTGCTCTTCGCCAATTCAATCATCACGCGGGACAGATCAATGCCTGTTACATTGAAACCCCTCTCTGCAAATGCCCCCGAATAGTGACCAGGACCACAACCTGCGTCGAGAATGGCGCGTCCTAAACCTCGCTTCAGAAGTTCATCAGAAACCAAATCCACCATAGTTCGATTATAGGTCTTTTCGTGCTGGGCAACAAACCGGCGCACTATCAAATCGTAAGCCGTTGAAGTTAGTTGTCCAATCCGACCAACATCCGTTTCGGCTCGCGAACGAACACAAATGAAGTTGTCCCATCGGATCCTGACCGATGACTCGCGATGTGTGTTCGGCCTGACGAAGCTCGTTATGACCTCGACAATCTCGAAGCCTGCCGCAGTCAGCAGGCGCGAGAAGTGTTCCTGATCTCGCCAATAGGCGAAAAATCGGCCGTCCTTTGCAACAAGACGCGGGTTGTCGATCGCGCAATTGACCATGAGCACCCCATTTTCCCCTAATAAAGTGGCGAATGCTTGAACAATCTCTCTCGCGAGGCGCTCCGGGAAGTGGATCATAGTGCCGGAGCACCAGATGCCGTCGAAATGAGCAGGTTCCAACATCAAGAGTTGTCGTATATCCAACTGGCAGGACTTCGGCTCGCAACCAGTCGTGCGAAGTTGCTGCTTGGCACGTTCCAGCATCGGCACCGAGTTATCTAGCAACGTGACCGCCATGCCTGCCTCCTGGAGCAGCCGAGCATTTTGCCCTGGGCCACTCCCGACATCCAGCACGGTTCTTCCTGTGCGCTGCTGTAAAATCGACGTAAAGGTGCTAACAACATTCCACATTGGCCTTGAGGCCCACACGCTACTGAACGCCTCTACAAACACGGGATTTTGATAGACCTGAAGTGTCTGATCCACGACAGCACCCACCATGTCCCGGTTAGCGGCATTAGCGAAGTCAAGTCGGCCCTCCGGGTATCTACCAGGCCGTGCCATGTCCAGCAGGAGCCTGGAAAGGGATGCCGCAAATACATGAGTTGGCAGCTCTTTGTCCCTGCAAAAAATGTCGTCCTCGACAAAGTTGTTCAACGACTTTTCCGACAAGCCGGTTTCGAACCTAAGGGCAGCCATCCTTGTTGACGTATCCTGCATTTCACGAGCGCCCACACCGCTGTCTGACCCGAGTAAAACGAAAGCGAATGATGGCGCATGCGTGAATTCAAACAAATGCGGCTCGACCAAGTATCGGTCGAACAAATTCGAAAGATCGCGTTGTAATCTCGCGCTTGATTCTTGAATGTCCCTTTCTCCAACACTGCAATGTATCTTCAATTGGGCTCGCAGAACATCATTGGATAAGGCGGCAAGAAGTAGCGCGGTTGTGCCGATGTCGGGAGAATCTGCATCTTTCCATGGTCGTATTCCGCGCACAGGGGGCTTGAGTGGGTCCACTGGCAGCGGAAGTCCGCTAGCCCTAAAACAAGCGCATTAGTGACGTTTAACTGGGCGCGAGCCGATTTTTTCGGATTTCGGTGGGGAATTTTCTCGTCGGGCGGCCGT
>DAONAB010000013.1:0-5281 GCA_035400805.1 Nitrospira sp.
GAGCATAGCCTTGTCCCAACCAGAAACGTTGCGCGTGAAGTGTCTCGCATGATCTGGTACGTGCGACCGCTTGATTCTGGTGTCGGATCAGATCTGCCTTGCATCCGATGAGATACAGGAAAATCGGCCCTTCTTGTCATGCGAGATGTCTCATGCCAAGTGTCATTGTCGTCTGTGCCATTCAAAACATTTTTCACCGGCAGGGGTTGTGCGCACCCATCGTCGTGGCACGGCTGTTGCTGCATCAGCGGGGCGTAGACCACTTTGAAGTCGGTTGGAGAACAGACAGCCTCCCTGGTAGTGGAGAAAGGAGCCTGACATGGAACTCGTCATGGGCGGTCTCCTGGTCGGCGTCAGTGGCATGTTAGCCGTCTTGATCGTCGCGGTATGGAAAGACAGCGCCTCTCATCGTGCAGAGACGCATCCGTCACAGCGGAGAATATAGCCGACTGATGTTCCGTTGGAGGAGTCGGCACCTCGTAAATGACGCAGCAAGAACGGATCGAGAGGGGTACACCTCCATACGCCTCTCGTGCAAAGGAGTTGCAGCATGAACCGATTCATGTATTTGAGACCTCAGAAACGGCAACGCATGACCGTCAGCCTGCCGGCGGATCTCTTGGAACGCATGCGCGATGCCGCCTATTGGACTTCCGGCTCCACCATGGCTGGGCTCATTTCCTCAGCCATTGAAGATCTGCTTCAGAATCTGGAATCGCAAAATGGCCGCCCCTTCTCTCCACGGCTCCAAGATCTCAAACCTGGCCGGCCGCGCTCGACTAAATCGAATCAGCCATCTGTATCTGAACACATACAGTCTGTATCCCCTTAGATACGCACCGCACGTCGGAGAATCTCGACGTCATCTTCATTCATGCCAGGATCACCCAAATCGCGTAGATCTTTCCTGAATCCTAGCCCGCCCTTTCTCCCTCCATCGGCGTAGCACAAGCATGCCTTTTGCGTGAGAACTTCAGAATCACAGTGAGTCTCGCTCCAATTCTCTGTCAGACAACGTCCGATGCCGCCGCTAGAGGGCTCACGGTATGCCATGCGCACTCGGACCACACGAGCCGAAAGCATCGTGCATTGTGCCGCTGCCGCCACGCAACCTGAAAGCGCATGGGCTCCATCCGACCGTCGCCGCCCTCCCTATAGGCGCAGATTGGGTAGAGGTCCCATGAGCGTATGCTGGGCCATCGCCCTCGAGGCTCACTCGTCATTCTCCTCCCATCCGGTTCCGCAAGCAGACGTCCAGGCAAACGAAGAGCTTGAACTACTCAAAGAAGAAGAAACGCTCAGCATCGCCACCCGTCATGAACAACCCATCTCACAAGCGCCCTCAAACGTGTACGTCATTACGGTTGAAGACAACGGCGGCGAGGCCGATATCTACGGAACGGAAGCCGAAATCGAATTTCTGGCCACCAGATGGTTAAGCGGATTTACCAACCTGTCCTATCAAAAAATCGGACAGACCTTTACTGGCGTCTCGCGTCGTGGCGGACCTGACTGGAAAGCCAATGTCGGCCTTCGTGGCGACTGGGACAACGGCCTCAATGGGGAGGTCGCGGTGCATTACGTCGCAGGGGCCACATACCCGCTGATTGAGTTTTTTACCGCACTCGCTCCGGTGCAGCCGACCTCGATAAGCCCCAGCGCCGACAGCTATACCTTGTTGAATTTGCGCGACGGCTATCGATTTTTGCATAACAAGGCCGAGGTCGCCGTGGCGCTCTATAACGCCCTCAACGACAAGCACAAGGAACATCCGTTGGGAGACACACTCGGGAGCCGGGTCATGAGCTGGGTCACCTTACGGTATTAAGCTATGCATTCTGGATTCAAAGGAGCGTGGCATACGATAGTCGCGGTACTTCTGACGATGAGCGTAAGCCATGTCGCGGCCGCGCAATCCCCGCCCCTTCGTATCGAAGACTCATTGGCCTTTTCTGCCAATAATGATCTGGAGCTGCTCAAAGAAGAAGAAACCGTGAGCATTGCCTCACGGTACGAACAACCGATTTCGCAGGCGCCGTCAAACGTCTACGTCGTCACGGATGAGGATATCCGGCAATCCGGCGCAACCGACCTCCCGACTGTGCTCCGCCGCATTCCCGGACTGGAAGTCATGCAAATGACCGGAGCCGATTTCAACGTCAGCGCGCGAGGAGACAATCAACCCTTTGCGAACAAGATGCTGGTCATGGTCGATGGACGTTCGATCTACCTCGATGTGCAAGGCAACGTGTTCTGGAAATCCCTTCCCATCACACTCCCTGAGATCAAGCGAATCGAAGTCCTCAAAGGTCCCGCCTCGGCCATGTATGGATTCAATGCCTTCGACGGGGTGATCAACATCATCACCAAGTCACCGGAAGAGATGAAGGGCACCACGCTGCAATTTGGCGGAGGAGAACAAGGAACAATCAGCAGCGCGGCCGTCCACGCGGGCACAGTCGGCAAGTTCGGCTATCGCCTGTCGATCGGCCGTGATCAAACACAACAATGGAGAGATGGAGACGCCCTCGCTTTTCGCGCTCACAAATTCAATGTCCAGACGGACTATGCGTTGTCCTCGACATCGAAACTACAACTATCGGGGGGACTGGTCGAAACCAATCGGTACGACGGGCAAGTCGGCGAAGTCACCAGCAATTCCATTCGTCCGTCCTTCGGCTACGCGAGTGCTGTTTATGAGCACGGGGCCTTTCTCGTTCGTGCCTGGTGGTCGGGGTATACGGACCATGCCACGATCAATCCGCTTCCTCAATTGGCCGGTCTTCTCAGCGTGACCGATCGTAACGGCGTATCGACCAATCCTTTCTCAGGAAATACGTACAATGTGGATGTGCAGCATGCGTTGAATGTGGGCGCGACGAACCACCTTCTCTACGGCGCAAACTACCGGCAGAATTCGCTCTCAAGTCCAGCCATCGATCAATTCAGCAGGGAAAACCGGCTCGGGCTGTTCTTGCAGGATGAATGGCGTGCCGCCTCAACGATCACCATCGTGGGCGGCATCCGGTACGATCTCCACAGCCAGATCAACGGCACCTGGAGTCCTCGCCTCACCGTGTTGTATCAACCGGTGGAGGGGCATACCTTCCATCTCTCAGGCTCCGCGGCCTATCGTCCACCTACGCTCTTCGAGTCCCATCAGGACCAACGCGTCACGACGAACATTCCGACCGGGTTACCCTTCCCGTTACCTTCGTCGGTCTCTTCGACCGTTCCAGTGACAGGTTCGACCGGGCTCGCTCCTGAACGAATCATTTCGTATGAGGCAGGGTATCAGGGCTGGTACTGGAAGCATCGCGTACGCGTACGCGCGGACATTTTTTACAATCACATTTCAGATCTCATTGGGAGCCGGGTCACATCCAATGGAGCCTCTGAGTTCGTGAACGATCCCGGGTCCGCCGACATTTATGGAGGCGAGGCCGGCATCGAGGTTCTGGCCAATCGCTGGTTAAGCGGATTCGCAAACTATGCATACGAAGAGATCGGTCAGTCCTTTACCGGAACAGTCCGCCGGGGGGCACCCCGATCGAAAGTGAGCGCGGGTGTTCGAACCGAATGGGACAATGGATTGAGCGGAGAACTCAGTTACTACTACGTTGGCGCGTCCACCTATCCGATCGCACAAAGCTTTACCCAACTGGGCACCATTCCGGGAGCCGGCATCACAGTCCCGGGAAGTCTGGTGGGCAGCTACAACCTGCTCAACCTGCGGGCCGGGTATCGGTTTTGGCAACAGACGGCCGCGGCCGGCTACATGCGCGATGCAGAGGTCGCTCTCTCGGTCTTCAATGCGCTCAATGACGAACACAAGGAACACCCGCTGGGCGACTTGATCGGGCGGCGAGTGATGGGATGGTTGACGCTTCGATTTTAACCTGTGCCCGACGAGACTCGGGAGGATGTGATGGCACCGGCAACATTGACTCATTCCATCCTAGTCGTGGACGACGATCCTGATATTGCCCTCGGGCTGCAGGACTTACTCGACCACGACGGATATCAGGTGAACGTCGCCATGACCTGCGCCGAGGCGCTCGCGCAAGCCCACGCTCATCACTACAATGCCGTGTTGCTCGACCTGGGCTTGCCGGATGGAGATGGCTCCTCCGTCCTTCTCACCCTCCACCAACAACAGCCGCAACTGCCGGTCATCATCCTCACGGCCTACACCAGCACGGACCGTACGGTCGGCTCGCTGACGCAGGGCGCCTTTGCCTATCTGACCAAACCCTATAACCGGGATGAATTACGCGCCGTTCTGCAACGGGCGGTGGGCGTTCAAGCCCTAGCCGTCAAAGTAGAGCATGCCGAACATGCCCTGCACGAGAGCGAAGCGCGGTTTCAATCGCTCGTCGAAGCGGCAACCGACTCCATCGTCCTGGCCGATCACAACGGCCGTATTCTGTCCTGGAATCGCGCCGCAGCGCAGTTATTCGGTTACACCGACGAGGAAATCCTCGGACAGTCCCTCAGCATCTTGATGCCTCCCCGTCATCGCGCCGCCCACGAACGCGGGCTCGCGCGCGTCAGAGATACGGGGGAATCGCGTCTCATCGGTCGCCTGGTGGAATTGGAAGGGCTGCGGAAGGACGGGAGTGAATTCCCACTTGAGCTGTCGCTGGCCATGTGGAAAAGCGACAATACCGTCTTTTACAGCGGTATCATCCGCGACATTACACAGCGGCGCCGCGCGGAAGAGATTCTGGACCGCCTTCGCCATCTCCATGAGGTGATCCTCACTCAGGCAGGCGAAGGCATTTATGGTCTGGACCGCAATGGAATCACGACGTTCGTCAATCCCACGGCGGCGCAACTACTCGGCTACGAACCGTTCGAACTGATCGATCGACCGATGCACGGCCTGCTCCATCACTCGCGATCCGACAACAGTCCCTATCCGGCAGATGAGTGCCCCATCTATGCAGCCCTGCAAGACCGTCTGGTGCATCGCGTGACGGCCGACGTCTTCTGGCGAAAGGATGGCCGGGCAGTTCCGGTAGAATACGTCAGTACGCCGATTATCGAAAAAGGATGCACGGCAGGCGCGGTCGTGGTGTTTCGCGATATTTCCGAACGCAAAGAAGCCGAACGCGCCGTCGAGGAAAGCCAGGAGCGGTTTCGTCAGCTGGCCGAACATATTCGAGAAGTGTTCTGGATCACGAACCCGGAGAAAACGCACATCGTCTATATCAGTCCCGGCTATGAGGAGATCTGGGGTCGCTCCTGCGAGAGTCTCTACGCCCATCCCGCCTCCTGG
>DAONAB010000013.1:5381-22942 GCA_035400805.1 Nitrospira sp.
TATCGAGTCCTGTTCGACGACAACCCGTCTATGTATTTCATGGTGGATGCAGCCGGATCCGTACTCTCCGTCAACCGTTTCGGAGCCGATCGGTTGGGCTACGAGGTTCATGATCTGGTCGGTATGTCCATCTTCAACGTGTTCCATCCGGACGATCAACAGGCCGTCCGCCGGAATCTCTCCGACTGCCTGTCCGAGGTGGGACAACCCAAGCGGTGGGAACTTCGCAAAGTCAGGAAAGATGGCGGCGTGATCTGGGTACGCGAAACGGCCCAAGCCGTGCGGGGACACGAACAGGCCCCAGTCATATTGATCGTCTGCGAAGACATCACTGCCATCAAAGAGGCGGAGATCGCCCTTCACGACAGCGAAGAGTTCAAAAACCAGATCCTGCACAGCAGCGCAGACTGCATCAAGGTTCTCGACCTGGAGGGGCGGCTGCAATATATGAACGATGCCGGGAAGACGCTGCTGGAGATCAACGATCTCGGCATGTATACCGACAAACCCTGGTCAGAGTTTTGGGAAGGCGATGATCGGGATGCAGCTTTAGCCGCGTTGGAAGCCGCCAAGGCCGGGGATATCGGAAAGTTCGTCGGCCTCTGCCCTACTACGACTGGACAAGCGAAGTGGTGGGATGTGCAAGTCACTCCTATGCTTGATACGCAAGGGCATTCCCGGCGTTTCCTGGCCATCTCGCGCGATATTACCGCCTACAAGCAGGTCCAAGAATCGCTGCGCACCAGCGAGGAACGGTTGGAACACGTCATTCGCGGCTCTCACGACGGGTTCTGGGACGGCCATGTGTTACCCGATCATCCCTGGTACGCGCCTATTACCCCTGTGTGGTGGTCCACCCACGTACGCGAAATGCTGGGATACAATGAAGAAGAATTCCCTGACATCCTGGGAAGCTGGACGTCCCGATTGCACCCGGAGGATCGCGAGGCAGTCTTCGAGCGACTGAACGCCTGCATGGAACAGGGCATCGCCCACTACGACGTCGAATACCGGCTCTTGAACAAGCAGAACGCGTATCAATGGTTTCACGCGCGCGCGGAAGTCGTTCAGCGAGACGCTCAAGGACGGGCCGTCAGGTTGGCCGGTGCCCTGCAAGATATCACTGACCGTAAAGAGACTGAAGCCCGATTGCGTCTCAGCGAAGAACGATTGCGTATGGCGCTCACCTCGTCCGAACTCGGCATCTGGGACTGGGACGTCGCTTCGGATCGTCTCTATTGGTCCGAGGACGTCGAACTGCTGTTCGGCTTGTCCCCGGGATCTTTTCCAGGCACCTACACCGACTATATCGGATTGATCTACCTGCTGGATCGCGGGGCCACTCTCACTCGTCTCGAACTCAGTCTTCGCGATCAGACCTCCGTCCATATTCGGCATCGCGTCGTATGGCCCGATAGCTCGATGCATTGGCTGGCATGGAGCGGACGGATCTATCGGAATGCCGACGGAGTCGCAACGCGCGTGCTCGGCATCGTGCATGATACGACAGGACGCGCGGCCGAATGACGCGGCGACATTCGGCGCCCCCACATCGGACAGGCTGATTCGACGAGGATGCAGATTGTGACATTTGTGTTCCTACAGGTGACGGGGGCGACCAAAGTTTCACGGCGCCCTGGGAAGAGGCTCTCCTGGAGCCTGCTTCTATTCCTATTGGCCTTGCCGATCGCGAGCCCCGTCTTCGCGACGGACGTCATCATTCTCAAATCCTCCGATATCGCCGCCTACAATCAAGCCATCACTGGCTTCAAAGCCGCGATTCCACCCGGAACCAACCTCTCCGAATACGACTTACAGGGTGACCTTGAGAAAGGTCGAAAACTGGCTCGAAAGATCCGCGCATCTGATCCGGCACTGGTCTTCGCCGTCGGGCTGAAAGCCGCAAAAGCCGCGCAACTCGAGATTGTCGACATCCCGGTCGTGTACTCAATGGTGCTGGACCCGGCCAAATACGGGCTCAACGCCCAGAACATGACCGGGGTACTGCTGGAGGTTCCGGCGGAACGGCAACTGGCCATGATCCGAAACCTGCTCCCGCAACTCAAACACATCGGCACGCTCTATGACCCGGCTAAAACATCGACGCTCATTGACGAAGCCAGACGTCTGCTGAAACCGAGCGGGACCGACCTTGTTCCCATGCAAATCAGCAGTGAGCGGGAGGTTCCCGGAAGCTTGCGTGCGCTGCTGCCCTCGATCGACGCCTTGTGGCTCGTTCCCGATTCCACGGTGCTGACCGACGAGTCTCTGCGCTTCATCTTAAATACGGCACTTGAAGGACGGGTGCCGGTGATCGGCTTCTCACGGGAATTCGCGCGGAACGGGGCGTTGCTGTGCTTGTCCGTCAACTATGCCGACATCGGCCGGCAAGCGGGACAACTCACTCGCAAGCTCCTCGACGGACAACTCTCGCTTCCGATGAAACCCTGGCATCCTGATCGCATTGAAACCAGCTTGAATCTCAAAACGGCCAAATTCCTCGGTATCGACATTCCTCGCGAACTCGAGCAAAAGGCCGACGAGCTTTATTGATGAAAGGACCGTTCGTGAAAGATCCCACTCGACTTGCCGCACCGCCGTTTCTCCCGAATGGTCTGAAACGGTTTGTCAGCCTGCGGACCAAGTTCGTCGTTTTTTTCAGTCTTATCATCATCCTCACCTGTTCGGGCATGAGTTGGTACTTCATCCACAGCAAACGCGTCGCGATGACCGAACGGGTGCAGGATCTGGGCAGCATCCTCGTGAAGAACCTGGCTCACAATGTCCGGTATGGCATCATCCTCGAAGACCGGGTGATTTTGGAGCAGTTCATTGACGGGGTCCTCGGCGTGGATGAAGTCGTGTACGCGCAGATTACCGGCGCCGATGGTCAGGTGCTGGCCGCAAAGAGCAAAGGCAAATTGAAATCACCCCTCGGGACGGTGCGCGTGGTCGATCAACCGTTTTACCCGAGCGCGGCTCTGGCGGCATCACTGATCAAGCATCCGACTCCCGAACCGACCGTGACGCGGCTCCGGCTCATCGGCGAGAGCACCATCCCATTCGAAGATACTGACGCGACGCTTCGCGTGTCGACTGGCGGGATGCGGGAAGAAACGTTTTACGATTTTGCCCTTCCGGTGCTCAAACGCGCGGAGCCTCGACTGGAGGCGCTGGCGCTTCAAGAGGAGGAGACACACAAGACCCGCGCCGTGCCATCGGCTGCGCCTGCCTTTGGCGTGGTCCAGATCGGCCTGACCGAGGTGCCGATGCAACGGGAACTGGCGGAAGTGCTGCGAACCTTTCTTCTCCTCACGCTGGGCATCATTACGACCGGCATTCTGTTCACCAATCTGCTCGCCCGCCGCATCATTACGCCTTTGCGCAATCTTGCAGCGGGCGCACGGAAAGTCGGAGAAGGCGATCTCTCCACGTTTGTCGTCCCCACCACAGTAGACGAAGTCGGCCAGCTGACAGCCCTCTTTAACGTGATGACGAAGTCTCTGCAGGAACGCAATCAGGCCATCTCCGCCAACCTCGAAACCATTCGTCGTCATGTCACCCAGCTGACGACCTTGAATCAATCCAGCGCAGCGATTACGTCCACCCTCGACCTCGATCGCCTCCTTTCCACCGTGCTCCAGCTGCTCAGTGAAAATCTCGGCTTTTCCAGGATGGTCCTGTTTTTGTGGGACAGCGAGCGGGGGGTCGCCACAGTAGGGCAAATGCTCGGTATGCCACCCGAGGCCGAAGAAGCCGCCCGGCGACTGGTCATTCCGGTGCACGAGGACGGCGGATTCGCCGCGGAAATCCTGCTGCACGGGAAACCCGTCCTGGTCCCGAATATTGAAACCGTCGCCGACCGCATCTCCCCGGCCATTTTGCCCTGGCTTCGTCAGGTAGGATTGTCGTCCTTCGTCGCCGCCCCGCTCCGCAGCCAGCAGCGCATTCTCGGGTACATCGGAGCCGACCGCGGAGCGCAGCCTTGCACCCAGGAAGATCTTGACCTGCTCGTGACGATTGCGAGCCATGTGGCCGTCGCGGTGGACAACGCGCGGGCCTATACCGAACTGGCCACTCTGACAGAACATCTCGAACGACGCGTGCAGGAACGTACGCATGAATTGCAGTCCGTCAACGAACGCCTGCAGGACCACGATCAGCGACGTTCGAAATTCGTCTCCGTGGCTTCTCATGAATTGCGCACGCCAATGACATCCATTAAAGGGTTCGTCGAAAACATGCTGGATGGACTGACCGGACAACTGTCTGAACGGCAGGAGCACTATCTGCAGCGTGTCAAGCACAACGTAGATCGCCTGACGAGGATCATCAATCAATTGCTCGATTGGTCGCGGCTGGATGTCGGGCGCATCGACATCAAGCCGGAGTCCTTGTCCATCGATGCGTTCGTCCGGGATGTGGTGGAGAGTTTTCAGACGCTGGCGGCAGAAAAATCCATTACGCTCGACGTGCTCCCCTGCGAGCAGCCCCTCGTGGTCTACGCCGACCGTGACAAACTGGAGCAAATTCTGTGGAATCTCGTCGGCAACGCCATAAAGTTTACCCCGCATGCCGGACACGTCTCCGTGCGATGCAGTGCCCATGATACACATTCGGTCCAAATCACCGTGGCTGACACCGGTTGCGGAATTGCCCACGACGAGTTGCCGCTGGTGTTTAACGAATTTTCTAAAGTGGAATCGGCCATGCCCACCTCGCAAGGCGCTCAGCTCGGGCTCTTCATTACCAAGAGTCTCGTCACGTTGCACGGTGGCCAGATGTGGGTTGAAAGCCAGTTGGGAGTAGGAACACAATTTTCCTTCACCTTGCCGCTCGCGGCCACGAAACCAGCCTAACGGTAGAGCCGCTCTTCCCCCAAGATACCATCGTTCTCCTCTCTGTATCCGATCCGATAATAGCTGCATTGTTTTGCACAGCCGCCACCTGACTATTCAGGATTGTTCAGCTGTCAGATGTTTTCTCTTCATCAGAGAATCAATCAGTTGTTCATCCGTGACAGAGGCGTCTCACGTTGGTGCATACGGCATGAGTATTGCGGGCACCAATCAGCACACGATCTTTCATAAGCCAGAGTAATCCTACCGTGCATACTGCCGTACTCATTGTTGATGATGACCGGGATATCCGGGAATCCCTCACCGACATGCTGCGGCATGAAGGTTATCTGGTTGAGAGCGCCGGGTCTGGACATGAGGCGCTGTCCCACGCCAAACAGCGCCAGTACGGCGCAGCCATTCTTGACATCCAGCTGCCTGATCTCCACGGGCTCTCGGTACTGAAAGTGCTGATGGAGTTAGACGCCTCGCTTCCCGTGATTATCCTGACCGGAAACGCCACGTCCGAGAATACCATCGGCTCACTCGCCAAAGGCGCATTTGCCTACCTCACCAAACCGTACAACGCGCAGGAACTGAAAGCCGTCATTCGCCGAGCCGTTTCTGTGAAAGGGCTCGCTGTACGCGCGGAGCATGTCGAACAAGCGCTGCATGCCAGCGAAGAGCGATTCCGCGCGCTGGTGGAATCCGCAACCGATGCCATTGTCCTGGCCGATCAGTGCGGCCATATTATTTGGTGGAACGGAGCGGCGGAACGGATGTTCGGATACTCCAAACGAGAGGCGCTGGGCCAGTCTCTCGCCATCCTCATGCCGGAACGTTTCCGCGCGGCGCACAACGCCGGTATCGTGCGTCTAACCACGGGGGCGGCTGCGAAGGTGATTGGAAGAACCGTCGAATTGGTTGGACTGACCAAAGCCGGAGACGAGTTTCCTATCGAACTCTCCCTGGCATCCTGGCGCGCCAAGGAGGGCGCATTCTTCAGCGGAATCATTCGCAACATTACACGACGTAAAAAGGCAGAGGAATCCGTTGTCCGACTCAGTCACCAGAACGCCTTGATTCTCGATGCCGCCGGAGAAGGCATTTTCGGCCTCGACCTTGAAGGACGCACGACTTTCGTGAACGCCACGGCGGCCCGAATGTTGGAGTGGAGTGCGGCGGAATTGATTGGCAAGCCCTTAGCCCCGCTTCTGTACAGACTTCAGGACGATGTCACCGCCTACATCTCCGACCCATTGTGTCTTTCCGCCGCAGTACGCGACGGAGCAGTGCACCGGGTACAAAACGATGTGTTCATCAATAAACGCGGGATGTCATTCCCGGTCCAATACGTCACCAGTCCAATCCGTGAACAAGAACGTCCGGTGGGGGCTGTGGTGGTCTTCCAGGATATCACCGCCAGGAAACAGCTCGAAGGCTTGCAGCAAGCACAACTCTCCATCAGCCATATCCTCGCTCAAGCCGTCACGCTCGAAGAAGCCGTCCCGCAACTGCTCCGCATCATCGGAGAAATGGGGCCGTGGGACATGGCGATCTTCTGGCACAAAGACCCGATGAACGAACGGCTGGCCTGTGAAGGGACGTGGCTGCGGCCATCCTGCCGGTGGGATGAATTCGCCACGATTTGCCGGAATAGCGAATTGCCTCCGGGGATGGATTTCCCCGGGGTCGTCTGGGGCACGAAACTGCCGCTCTGGATTCCCGATGCGTTGACCGATGCCCGCTTCACCCGTGCTCCGACCGCCGCGCGGCTGGGGATACACGGAGCCTGCCTCATCCCCATCCGGACCGGCAGTGTCATCCATGGTGTCCTGGAGCTGTATGCTGACAAGCCTCGCCCTCCTGATCGCCAACTCATTCACATCTTGACCGATACCGGCATGAAAATCGGGCAATTTATCGACCGCGCGCGAGCCGATACCGCATTACGCGCGACCCATCGAATGACACAGAATGTGCTCGCCAGTCTGCCAGGCGCCATCTTTCTGTGCGGCCGCAATTGGCACATCCAGTATGCCAATACTCTGGCGCATCACTACTTCGCTGTTGGGGGAGCGTCCTTAGTCGGCCGGCCGCTGTTCGAATGCCTCGCGCTCAGTGAGGCCGCGACGCAACAGGTGATCAAGGAATGGGCTGCGCTCAGTGGCGACTCACCGCATCAGACCCCCGAGCGCGAATGTGAAGTCGCTTCACGCCTGTATCGGTATCGCTTCTTCGTGGTCGCTACGCCGGAAAGCGCTCAGTATCAGATCGGCATGGTGCTGTGGGACGTCACCGACGACAAACAGTTGCAGGACCAACTCATCCAGTCGGAGAAGCTTACCAGTCTAGGCACGATGGTGTCGGGGATGGCGCACGAGATCAACAATCCGGCCCAAGCCATACTCAGCATGGCCGAACTGATTCAGGAAGAAAAAGACCCCGCCGTGATTAAGGAGTTCGCCGCCGATATCGTGGGCTATGCACGCCACGTGTCGAATGTCGTGCGGGACTTTGCCGGCTACGCTCGTTCGGCTGGCCGGGACGGCGAAACGGAGATCGATGTGGCGGAGCGGCTGATGGAAGCGGTAAAGATGGCGCGCCGCGGCCCCTATTTCGGCTACGTCGATGTCGTCACGCGCTTCGACGCCCCCACTTTTCTACGCGCGCGCAAGAGCGAACTCGATCAGGTCTTCGTCAACCTCATCAATAATGCCACGCAAGCGATGGACGGAAAAGGTCGCCTGACCTTAGGCGCGGCTCAAGATGGGGCATGGATTGATGTGACGATTTCCGACACCGGCCCCGGCATTCCGGCTACGGTGCGACCGCGCATTTTTGATCCGTTTTTTACGACGAAGGCGCCTGGAAAGGGGACGGGGCTGGGTCTCAGCATTGTGCATAAGATCGTGACTCGGCATGCGGGCACGATTACCGTGGACAGCAGCGACGGGCAGGGCACCACGTTCAGGCTGCGTTTTCCGGCCTTGTTGCAGTAACGGGAAGAAACCAGACGCCATCGACAAGCCAGGCGAGGGTTTTATGCGCGGGAACGAGTCGAAGAATAGGCCCGCTTAAACACAGACCGCAATCCAAAGTAGGCGAACGAATCCTTCAGATTGGAGTAGAGCCGTTTAATCGCGCCCATGTCGGGATTGGTCACGTACTCCAGGGTCAGGACGATCCGCTCTTCTTGATCGCCCAGCGGCGTCACGGCGTGCCAAAGCTTGTCGCCGTTGAAGATCACCAGATCTCCAGGCGCCGTGGCCAATTCCATATGCACGGGCTGCTTTCCGGGCACATCCTTAAAGAGGTCGCACACTAAGCGGCACTGCTTCGATTGATCCAGCAATCCCAGCAGGATCGTGTACCGTGCCCCTTTATAATACGAGGTATCGTAGTGGTACCCGATGTGGTCGCCGGCTTCTGTGTAGTAATACAACGCGCAGGAATGCGGATCGTTATCGGGGCAGAGCAGAAGATTGACTCTCGTCAACCGGTTGAGCAGAGCTCGAAAGGTATCGGAGCGGTACAGGTCCATGAACTGCGGTGCCTGCTCCCTGACTGTATAATAACTGACGCTGCCGCCCTTCTTATGCCCGGGAATGTAGTTCCGGTTTAAGCCGGACTTGAGCGCCTGCGCCTGTGAGGTCAGCTCGGCCTCGACAAACTCGCGCGGCAGAAACTGAGGAATGTACAGAAACTCGTTCTGCGCCCAATACTCCCGTTCCAAGCGATCGAGATCCAGGGCCGCAACAGCCCGATCCACTGCTTCGGTCACGCCGCTCACACAGGCTTGCGTCATGCTCCCCTCGCCACGTCTTGATTCACAATTCTCCACGCATCATTGTGTCGTGTTTGTCCTGCGCTCCTAAGCAACTCTTCGTGCACTCGCAGGAAGGTCAAAACAGCCCTCCCGCGAGGCCGCAGCGACCAGAGGTCCAAGGCGTTGCGGTGCCCTACGATGCGAGAACGATGCTGGTGGCTGTTTTGGCCATCCCGCTAAGGACGGCTCAACACCGGCGCCCGTACGGTTTCTACATCGGCGGGGGCCTTGAAATCAAATAGGTCGTCCTTCAATCCGCTGTTCGGCTTCAGTTCAGAAAACTCAAAGGTCGCGACGTTGCCACTGACCTCGTGCAGCGCGATGGTCTTGAGGAAGTACGTTTTGGGCTGCACCTCGATCACGATTTTTTGAATCGCCCGCTCCGGTTCAGCTCGCCCCTGCTTTGGGGTCAACGAAACCAAGAGAATGCCCCCCGCTCCCCGCTCCTTGTTCGGCATCGGTTCGATATCGAATTCCTCATCCAACTTGGCGACACCCTGCAAGAGCTGCAACGGCGCCTGTGACGCCGCCATATACGTGAGCTTGCCGACCAGGACCTGCTTATGCTCCGGCACGTACATTTTCACATCGTCTTTGTTGACGTAGATTTCTTCCGTGGCCGGCTCGATGTAGTCCCACCGCAATTTTCCAGGCTTCTTGATGTAAAAGTGACCGGTCGAAATCACCGGCGTGGAAAACCCTTCAATCCTGGTTTTTTGCGTGAAGGACGCTTGTAAGTCTTTCGTTTTTTCATACCGGGTCTGGATTTTTTTCACGATCTCCTGGACCTCCTGTACGGCCTGGAGGTCGACGGCAGGTTCATCCGGCTTCACAACTTGAGCCGCAGCCGATATCGCATTCACCACGAGAACCACCACGAGCAGGAATATCCGCATCATGCCTCATCTCCACCAACCGGCCCTCGACGTCCAAGAACCTCGCGACGCCCATCCCGTCCGGCCGCGCCAACGACGCCTTCGGCCTCCATCTGTTCGATCATCCGCGCCGCACGGGGATACCCCACTCGCAGGCGCCGCTGGATCAACGAAGCAGACGCTTGGCCAGTCGAGAGGACCAGGTCCTTCGCCTGTTCATACACTTCGTCTTTCGCCTGCTCCTCTTCCGCTTCTTCGATCTTGAGCGACTGCAGCTCGCGGCAATACGAGGGCAAGGCCTGCTTCTTCACAAACTCGACCACTCGCCGCACATCATCATCCGACACAAACGAGCCGTGGATACGCATCAATTTCCCGGTCCCGGACGCGAGGTACAGCATGTCTCCTCGGCCGAGCAGCGCTTCTGCGCCGTTGGCGTCAAGAATCGTCCGGGAATCGGTTTTGGATGAGACCTGAAACGCGATTCGCGCCGGAAAGTTGGCCTTGATGAGACCGGTCAACACATCCACCGACGGCCGTTGAGTCGCGAGCACGAGGTGGATACCCGAGGCCCGCGCCATCTGGGCAAGACGGGCGATCTTGTCTTCGACATCCTTCGGGGCCACCATCATGAGATCGGCCAACTCATCGATCATCACCATGATGTACGGAAGCGGTTCCGGCGGACTCGGCTTGACCGAATCCCTTGGCCCATTCTCACCGGCTGGTTCCGCATCTTCGCCTTTCGAGAGCCGTTCCTCCTCGGACAGAAACGTCAATTCGACCTGTTCGGCTTTCCCGGATTGCCAGACGTCGGATACCGCACCCTGAACTTCGGAGATCCGTCTATTGTAGGCATCGATGCTGCGCACGCCGGCTTCGGCCAATAGCTTGTACCGCCGCTCCATTTCCTGGACGACCCAGCCCAAGCCGCGCGCCGCAGACTTGGGGTCAGTGATGACCGGGCGAAGCAGGTGGGGAATCCCATCGTAACTTTGGAACTCCAGCATTTTGGGATCGATGAGCAGCAGCTTCACTTCGTCCGGCCGCGCGCTGAACAAAATGCTCAGCAACATCGTATTCAGGCCGACGCTCTTGCCGGCCCCGGTTGCTCCCGCAACCAGCAGGTGAGGCATGGTCTTCAGATCGGCACAGACCGCGCCGCCGAAAATATCTTTCCCGAGTGCCAAACTCAGTTTGGACCGCGAGCGAGAAAACGCGTCACTGGTGACGACTTCCTTCATCGACACCATTTCCCGGTGCGGATTCGGCACTTCAATACCGACCACCGACTTGCCCGGCAGAGGGGCCACAATGCGCAAACTGATGGCCTTCAGCGCGAGAGCCAGGTCATCGGCCAGGTTCACGATGCGCGCGACCTTGGTGCCGGGCGCCGGCTCGAATTCATACATGGTGACGACCGGACCTGGACGCACTTCCGTGACGCGCCCCTCGATCGCAAAACTCTTCAAGGCCTTGGTCAGGATCTCCGATTGAAGTTTCAATTCATCGTCACTGAGGCGGGCGATAGGACCGGAGGGATCGCTCAACAACTCCTGCGGGTCAGGCAATATGTACCCGTCGGACACGGATGGGCTCGTCGCCACCGCTGCGGCCGGTTCGTCATCTTGCGTGGCACGCTTTTCCACTTTCATGGGTGGCTGAATTTTGGGAGGAATCATCGGCACCGCGATCTGCTCGACCGCCTCAGCCACCACCTGCACTTCGCGATCGAGCTCCGGCTCTTCCATCTCACGTGCCGGGCGCGCGACCTTCACACGAGACCGCTTCGGTTGAATCGTCGGTTCGTCCTGCTTGACCGGCCATTCCGGCACAAGCCCGACCATGCGTTCGCGGAATGCGATCCACCAGTCAGGAACCCGCTGCAGCAATGCCGTCAATGACAACGGCACCGTAAACAACAACGCGACCATCAACCCCGTGAGCACCACAATATGCGCCCCGGTCGTGGCGAAATAACTGCGTACCCCATCCGCCAAGACTTGCCCGATGATGCCGCCGGCCATGCCGCGATTGACCCATCCGCTGGAAATCGTCGGGACAGCCGTCACTTCCAGGTGCAAGAGCGCGCTCAAAAACACCATGGCCGCCATTCCGCTGCCGGCATTTCTGAGTCGCATGGTGAGCGGAATGGGGGTGAAACAGCGCGCCCCGAGGAGTCCGAGCAGAATGGGAAAGAGGTAGGCGGCCCCACCGACCATAAAGAAGCACGCCGCCGCCGACAGCGCGCCGACCGACCCGATCATGTTTTTGGGCTGATTGCCGGATGCTCCGGATGCCGCAATCGATTTGGCGTCGCCGGGAACAAACGACACCAGACTGAGCAGGATCAAGAGACCGACTGCGATCAGGAGAACCCCGATCACTTCGCGCTTCACATGAGAGGAACGGGAAGGGGCTGAGCGGGCGTCACCGCGCTTTGCCGTGGTGGATACACCCATGCGGCGGATCGTAGCACAGGGAAAACGCCTTTTCAAACAAAGCGGCAATGTTACGCATGATCGTCACGCCGCTCCCCATGCCCGTCAGGGCCGCCGTCATCAACGCGACTAATCCTCGTCGAACGCAGCGGCGAGGGCGCGATAGTCATCGAGGGTCAGCGTTTCTGCGCGCGCCTGCGTCGGAACACCGACCGCCTGGACCGCGCGGGCAATCCTCTCAGTCGGGTATCCCTCGTCACGCAACGAATTCACCAACGTCTTCCGCCGGTGAGCGAACGCCGCCCGCACCACACGCCGGAATCGCTCATAGCGGGCCTGGTCGACTTCACCCCGGGCCTTGAGTTTGAGCAGCACGACGGCCGATCCGACCGTCGGGCGGGGACGAAAACAATTGGCCGACACGCGAAACGCCACCTCCACCTCTGCCGCTTCTTGCGTCAGGACCGACAACACACCGTAATCCTCGCTGTTCGGTCTGGCCGCCAATCGGAGCGCGACCTCTGTTTGCAGCATCAGCACGAGGCGGTCGAGGTGGGCACGGGCGTCGAGTAACGCGAACAGAATCGGCGTGGACACATAATACGGCAAATTCGAGACCACCACGGTGCGCGGCGGCAAACTGTCGAAGGGGAACTCCAACGCATCCCCGATTCGAAGATCAAGGTTGTGGCAGTGCCTGAGGGCCTCCTGCAGTTGAGGCTGCAGTTGGGGATCGATCTCGACTGCGATGACCCGCCCGGCTTCGGCGCATAACCCGGCCGTCAGGGCGCCTCGCCCCGGGCCAATTTCCAACACCGTGTCCTCCGGGCGAAGCGCCGCCAGGGACACGATTTTGCGGATGATGTTTGGATCGATGAGGAAGTTCTGACCAAGCCGTTTCAGGGCTGGAGGGAAGGACGCAGCCATGGTGTCACGCGGCTTTCTATCCGGACGTAGGAGGAACCGCAGCCCGCAGGCGTTTGGCCAGCGTCACGAGATAGGAGCGATAGCTTTCCACCTCGTCGCTGAATTCCTCGATCAGATCGTTCGTGAAGGACATCCCGGGATTCTTTCTGGCGAGACCATCCGCCTCGGCCTGTCCGGCATGTTGCTGGAGCAAGGCCACCGTGCGGATCTTCCACTGCCCCACACGTTCTGTGCCCAGGGTGGTATTGAAGTCCTGGATGGTGCGCGTCGCAATCGCGTCCAACTCTTTGATCTGCTGATCGATGATGGTGGCTGCGGAAGATTCTGCGTCTGACATGGAGGGAGTACCTCTTTCCTATCGAGATGATAATTGAACAGGGGTCCAGGACTGTGCCAAACGAGCCGCGACCTTCACCGCCTGCAGCAGACTTCCATGCTCGGCGACTCCTTTGCCGGCAATATCGTACGCCGTTCCATGGTCGACCGAGGTGCGGATGATCGGCAGGCCCACCGTCAAGTTCACACAGGTGCCGAAGGCCACCAATTTCAGGGGAATGAGCCCTTGATCGTGATACATCGCCACCACCCCATCGTAATCGCCGCGTGCGGCTTTGCCGAACAGGGTATCGGCGGGCAGCGGATCGCTGGCCTTGATCCCGGCCGCCCTGGCCAACTTGACGGCTGGCGCAATGCTGGTTTGCTCTTCATTGCCGAATAACCCATGTTCCCCGGCATGGGGATTTAATGCTGCGACGCCGATCTTCGGGCGCGCAATGCCGAAATACCTGGTCAGGCCGAGGTGCGCCAGACGAATCGCTTTGGCAATGCGCTGCGTGGTCAAGAGAGGGGACAAGGCATGGATCGCGACATGCGTCGTAGTAAACATGATCTTCAACGGTCCGCCGACAATCATCATCCCGAACTCTTTGGTCTTGGTCAGATCCGCCAACAGTTCCGTGTGGCCCGGGTAGTGAAAGCCCGCCATGTTCATCGCTTCTTTATTGATGGGCGCCGTGACGATTCCGCCCACGCTCCCCGCCTGCGCCAATTCGACCGCTTCCTTGATGAACGCGATGGAAGCCGCACCGGTCACCGCCGTCGCGACGCCCATGCGAAATTTCGGCAGCGGAGTCTCCAGCGGATCCGCGACAGCGACCTGCCCAGCCTTCAATCGCGAACGGATTGCGGGATCGAAGCTCACAACTTCCAAGGGCAAGTCCAGCCACTTAATCGTGCGTTCCATGACCGGACGCGAGCCGATGACCACCGGCTGGCAGAGCCGCGCCAACGCCTTGTCGGCCAAGGCCTTGGCAATCACCTCCGGACCGATGCCGGCGGGATCACCCATGGTGAGACCCAAGACAGGACGAACTGATCGTTGAGAGGATTTACGAGCCATGAGTGTACAAAAATAATGTGTACCCAAGGTACAGCAGCGCGCTGCCGCTGAGCAACCAAGGGCGCCAATGCCCGGACCACACGGCCTGCAAGAGGCTCAGGCCCATCGCAATTACCGCCAGGACCATCGTCGCCAGCGCGGTCGTCCCCAAGGTCCATTCAGTTCCCAGCAACCCGACGGAGACAGGGATCGAGCCCTGGAACACCATCGCCCCGGTCACATTGCCCACCGCCAGCCGATCCTTCTTCCGGTACAACCACAAAAAGCTGTTCGACATCTCGGGTAATTCCGTGGCCAGCGGAGCGATCAGCAAGGCGAGGATGAGCGGCGAGACCTGCAGTTCAGCAGAAATGGAGTTGGCCGCCGTGACAAATAAGTGGGCTCCGCCAACCAATCCTAGCAACCCGACGATTCCTTGTGCTCCGATCACCAGATAGGATGGATTGGTGGAGCGGCGGGCGAAGAGCAGCGGTTCCAGTTCGCCTCCCCCCTCACTCTCTTCGTCCTCGGCCGAAAACTTGAGCTTCATGTAATAGACATACATAGCGAGCAGGACCACCGCCACGGCGACATGCAAGGCCCGCGAAGGAATCATCGCGCAGGTGAGTGCCAGCACATAACTCACGAGAAAGAAGCTGATATCGACCCGCACCTCGCCGTAATTGAGCTTGAACGTTGCCGTCCGCTTCCCGAGCTTTGCATAGAGCACCAGCAGCAGCGCCAAAATCGGCAGCACCAAGGTGCTCAGCATAAACGGGGCTCCGAGAATCGCTCCCAGACCGACTTCCATCTGCTCACGGCCCGCCCCGAAAAAGATGGCGATGATCGGGATCGATGTTTCAGGCAACGTCGTCCCGACGGCCGCGAACACACTCCCGACAGCACCTTCGGAAATATTCAGCCGCTTGCCGAGCCACTCAATGCCGTTCGTGAAGAGATGACACCCGGCGAGGGTGATGACGACCGAGGCGACAAATAATCCCACATAGAGGAGAACCGTCACCGGCGCCTCCGCAAGGCACAGAAAGAGGGGAAGAAGCGAAGAGACACGATTTCGTCAATCACGGGCGCCCTTTTCTTGTAGACCTGATGCGTTGTGGCTGCCGATACATCATCATGGCCTCGTCGAGAATGTCTTTGACGGGACGACCACTCCGTTCGGCGACGCGTTTACAATCTTCATATTCCGGAGCGGCTTTGCTCTGCCCCGGCCGGATATCGGCGAGCTTGATGCGCACATCCTGGCCATTGACCCGCACCGATGCAAACCGGCGCGGCAAGACACGCCGCTGCACCTCACGAGTCCGCACACCGAGTGCCGTCGTTTCCGCGAAGAGCACGGCCAGGACCGCCTCTGCTTGTGCCGGTGGCACGAGAACGGACAACACATTGCCCGGCCGGCCTTTCTTCATGATCACCGGCGCCAGCGTGGCATCCACGGCCCCGGCGGCAAACACCCGGTCGAATACCGTGTCGTATACTTGAGGGTTCACATCGTCGAGATTCGTCTCGAGTTCGACGATCGTTTCCTCCGCCCCGCTCGACAGCGCCTCTTCACCGATGAACACGCGCAACACATTCGCCCACTGCGCCGGATCGGCAGTCCCCGCCCCATATCCCACCTGGCGTACATGCATGGAGGGCAGGCCGCCGAATTCGGTGGTCAGGGTTTTGAGTAACGCCATCCCGGTCGGCGTCGTCAGCTCACGTTCAGGGCCCTTGGCATAAATCGGCACGCCGACCGCGAGCGCCGCCACGGCGGGGCCGGGTACGGGCAACGCGCCATGGGCCGAGTGCAGCATACCGGATCCGACATTGATGGCGGAGGCTGTCACACGGTGAATGTCGAGGAGGTGCAGGCCCAGAATCCCGCCGACGACATCGACAAACGAATCGATCACGCCCACTTCATGGAAATGCACATGCGACGGCTCAACTCCGTGGGCCTTCCCTTCGGCATCGGCCAGCACATCGAATACCGCCTGACTCCGCTCTTTCACCACTAGGGGCAAACCGCTTTTCACAAGAATTCTGGAAATGTTCGCGAGGGTTAACGGCGCGCGAAAGCCTTTCTCGATCAGCACATCGACCTTGGTCGCCGTGATGGCTCCGCGTTCGACGCGCTTGCGCGCCAACCGGTACCCTTCGATCTTCAGCGCAGCAAGACCGCGCACGAGGTCTTTGAACGGTAACCCCGCATCGACCAATGCGCCCAAGGTCATGTCGCCGCTGATGCCGGAGAAACAATCGAAATGCAGCTGCCTCGCCACGTCACTCCTACGATTCAGTAGTTCGCGCAAACGAGCGGCATCTTACCGGAGCCACACCCAGACAGCAATCATTCCGCTCGTTCGTTGACAGCCCTGCCATGCTGTGTTATCCCCAATCAAGAGACGCATTCCATCGGCGACCAGCCATCACCTGCGATACCAACACCCATGACTACTTCAACATCAGCTTCGCGGACCCCCGTCAGGCGCGCCCCGGCAGGAATAACATTCGGCCTGCTGGTTTTGCTCAGCGGCCTGTTCCTGCTGGGCGGGCACAGCCTGGTGCTCGCCAAAACCAAAGGCAAGAGCAGCGTCCCTCGCCCCGAGCCGGATCTCAAAATTCTTTCACTACAGGCTGCGCCCATGCCCTATCGGCCGCAGGATGGGCACTTTCATTTCATCGCCACCGTGCAGCTGCCGAAAGAAGTCGATGAGCATCTTATGCTCGAGGTGTCCGCCCTCGTGACCTCCACCTCCATGACCTCGCTGCGCTTCCTCTCGATTCGACAGCCGGTGAATGAACATGTCCAAACGACCCCCAGCGCAAATGGCGATACGCCCCAAAAACATGTGCATGTGGATCTCGCCTGGGACGGACTGGATCACAACAAACAACAGATTCCGGTGGGATCGTATGAGTATGAAGTGCGGGTCAAGCTGTTAAGCAATGGAGAGAAGGGCCAGCGCACCCAAATGCTTTCGTGGCCTAAACGCGGCAAGATTGTCGTAAAACAGTAGCAGGATCGTGAAAAAGGCCGCCAGCTTTGTTCTCGCGTCGCTCTGGGCCTTTGGCACTGTTGAGTGATCGGGGATTAGCCCCTGACTCGGTTCTTCTTACCCGTGGGCTCGTCACTCTCTATCCCGCTCACCATATTGATGCGGTGAGCTAGACAGCCGGCGCCAAACCCGTTATCGATGTTCATCACCCCGACCCCGGCGGCGCAGGAATTCAGCATCGTCAACAACGCCGCCAGCCCGCCGA
>DAONAB010000014.1:0-4966 GCA_035400805.1 Nitrospira sp.
GACTGGCCGCAGCGGATCTCATCAAGCCGGGGAGCCGAATGCGTGAACGGCATTTGTTGCGGCTTCCGGCGTCAATGGCCCTGTCTCCGCTCATCCATGAACTGCGGGGCCGCCTTGCGGCCGATTCCGCGCGCGTGTCGTCTTATCGGGATGCCCAGCCACAGCTCAAGCAGTTTCTCGATCAACTCGCACGGTACCTGGGGCTTGTCGGGCTGACGGCGCTGTTCGTCGGCGGCATCGGTGTCGCGCTGTCGATTCATGCCTTTGTGCGAGAGAAGCTGCCCTCCATTGCGATATTGAAAACCGTGGGCGCAGATACCGCCACCATCATCTATTCCTATCTGAGCCAAGCCGTGGGCCTGGGCCTGTTGGGTAGCGTGGTGGGGATCGGCATTGGTGTCGCGCTGCAAACGGTCCTCCCGCAGGCGGTGTCTACGTTGCTCGCGACGGATGTTCTGCAGCAAGTCGAGTTTACATCCGTGCTCTCCCTCGCAGCCCTGGCCCCCATTGGGAAGGGCCTGGGCTTGGGCATCCTGACGACGTTGCTGTTCAGCCTATGGCCGCTGCTGACCATTCGAGACATTAAGCCGGCCGCCATCTTCCGCCGTGACGTGGAAGGCGCAGTTCCGCCTTCGGTGAGACGAGATGCCTCCCTGGGAAGACGCGTGGTGCAAATGGTCACCGCGGATCCTCTTCGAACCGCCACAGCGGCGGGTATCGGGACCGGGCTGGCAGGGCTGTCTATGTGGCAGGCCGGATCGTTGGCCATCGGTGGTCTGTTTATCAGCGGGTTGCTGGTCGCGATCATGATCCTGGCCGGGGCGGCTCAGGTCTTGTTGCGGGGAATACGTGCGTTGCCGGTGCCGCGGGCGCTGTCGATGCGGCAGGCGTTGGGAAACATTCAACGACCCGGTGGGCAAACCCTGGGGGTGATGGTCTCAATCGGTGTCGGTGTGATGGTGATTCTGGCGATCGCGTTGCTGCAGCATGCGCTCGTGCGGCAGGTGGGAGAAAACCGTCCGTCCGATTCGCCCACATTCTTCTTCATCGATATTCAACCTGATCAAGCAGAGGCGTTTAGCGAGTTGGTTCACCAGCGCACCGGTGATTTCGCGCCTGACCTGACCCCGTTAGTGCGTTCGCGCATCCATGCCATCAACGGCCGGCTGGTGGCTGACGAGCGCGAGGCGCAACAGGATGAGCCGCCTGCTCAGTCGAAAGAAGAGAAGCGCAAAAGCTGGTATGTGACTCGCGAGTATGTGCTGACCTTCCTCGATCAGGTGCCCAAGGATAATAAGATTGTGAAAGGCGCCTGGTGGAAGCCGGGGCAGGTGTTTTCAAAACCGCAGGTGTCTGTTGAGGAGGAGGCTGCCAAGAGTCTCGATCTCGATGTAGGTAGTTTGCTGGATCTCAATATTCAAGGCACTATTCTACAGGCCGAAGTGAGCAGCATCAGAAAAGTCGAGTGGGGGAACTTCTCGACGAACTTTTACATGATCTTCTCGCCAGGCTCGCTCGATGCGGCGCCGATGACCTATGTTGCGACGGTTCGAGTCGCGCCTCGGGACGAGGTGGCTTTTCAATCGGCCGTGGTCGCGGCATTTCCCAATGTGACGGCCATTAATATCGGCGAAGTCTTGAGCAGTTTTGCCCGCGTCCTCGATCGGCTGTCGCTGGCGATTCGAGGCGTCGCGTTGTTTTGCCTGCTGGCCGGTGCGCTGGTGATGGCGGCGGCGCTCGCGGCCACGCGCTACCGACGGCTGTATGAGGCCGTGATTCTCAAGGCGCTTGGCGCGACCCGCGGGTTGATTGCCCGGTCGTTTGCGGCCGAATATGCGTTGCTGGGATGTGTGGCGGGGATCATTGGCGTCGCCCTCGCCAGTCTGTTCTCGTGGGCGATCTTGCGATATATTTTGGAACTGCCCTGGGCGCTGGAATTGCCCCTGCTTGGTGTCGGATTGGGCTGTACCGTGCTGCTGACTCTCCTGGTGGGATTCCTCAGCACCTACCGCATTCTCGGCCAGCCCCCCTTAACCGTACTTCGGCACGAATGACGTCATCGCCATCGACCATCTGATTCTGTCAGGTCGTCCTGCGCGCTAACAGGGCGCGAATCGCCTCGCGGTCACGTTCGCGAAATTGTACGGCAATATGCAGGTGTTCCAAATACTGCTCCAGCGTCTTTCCGCCAAGATCGATCTTGCGGGATGCAAAGAAGTCCCGGACATCCCGTTCCAATTCAGGGGTTGAGAGTCCGGTGATGCCTCCGCACATTCTCCGCAATCCACTTTTGGGAAACAGTTTGTCCATCCGCTCCCAATTCGTTTTCACAAACTCCCAGGCCTTCTCGCGGCTGTAGACGTTATGGAGAAGGCTGCTGACGAGGAACGGGGCGTCTTGCGTGCGGATCTCGTCGGTCAAGGTTTTCGCTAACGTACGCTCCAGCAGCTCTGGGGCTCGGAACGCGGCGAGAGAAAAGAGATAACGGCGTTCCTCTTGCGGGGTGGTGGCTTGACGGAACCGGCCAGAAAATTCTTCGTAGCGGGCCGCATCACCGGTAAAGGCCAGGATGGAAACGAGCGCTGGAATCACGTTGGGGTCGATAGATCGAGATTGTTGCTGAAGGGCGGTGTAGGCCTCACGCGCCTGTGCTTGGATGGTTTCGTCGCGACCCAAGGTGCCTAATGCGCGAATGATGTCGCCGCGCAATTCTTTGACGAGGTCGCGCTCATCGTGGCGGGGCGTCCACCCCAGCTGCTGAAACATCGGCGAGACACGATCACGCACTAGCGCCGCCAGTAGCGGTCGATCGCCTTCGTCCAGGAGCTGGTTGATTGTGGAGAAAGACCCGAGCATGACAGCCCAGACATGCGGGTCCTGTTCATGGCGGAAATGCTCGGTCAAGGCGAGGTAGTCGGCGGACGAGACCATGCCGGCCAGTGTCGCGGCCCAGGTATCATTCAAGAGATTAAATCGTTCCACCGGAGCCAGGTTGTTCAGCCCGTCCTGCTGCAACCCGCTGAGCAACTCTGAACTGTATCGCACGCGATAGAAGCCGTGGCCCCCTTCATTGGCCAGCACCGATGTCCAATCTTCCGGCAGGGAGAGGCGATTCTCCCGCTCACTGAGCAGCACGCGTCTGGTCTCAGTGCCTCGTTTGGTGGTGATACGTACTTGCACCGGCACGTGCCACTGGGGTGCAGCTGCTCCTGATGCCGTCGCGGAAGAGTCATTGGCGTAGGTGAACCGGCGTTGCGTGAGCGTCAACGTGGACGGTGTCTCGACGGCGAGTGAAATCAACGGATACCCGGGCGAGAAAATCCATTCGTTCATCAGCGCCGGCACGTCTTGCTTCGATGCATGCCCGAGTGAGACCCAGAGGTCCGTGGTTTCGGCATTCCCATAGGCATGCGCGGTGAGATAGTGGCGCACGCCGTCCCTGAACACCGTCGGACCGATATGCTGTTCGAGCATACGAAGGACGGACGCGCCTTTCTCGTACGTCAAGACGTCGAACATGGCTTCAGCTTCCTTCGGCGCACGCACGGGAAATTCAATCGGCCTCGTGCTCAGTAGACCATCCACTGATAACGCGGCGGCGCGTGCCATGCCAAAGGCCGTCCACCGTTCCCACTCCGGCTTCCAGGCATCGACCACCAGCATTTCCATGAACGTCGCGAAGGCTTCGTTCAGCCAGAGTCCGTTCCACCAGGCCATGGTGACCAAGTCGCCGAACCACATGTGCGCATTCTCATGGGCCACCACGTCTGCAATACGCCCTTGCTCCGCATGCGTGGCGGTGCGTTGATCGAGTAACAAGGCGGTTTCACGAAAGGTGATGGCGCCCAGATTTTCCATGGCGCCGGAGGCGAAATCGGGAATGGCGATCAAATCCAGTTTGTCGCCCGGATAGGGAATGGCGTAATAGTCGGCCAGGAAATTGAGTGAGAACACCGCGATCTCATGCCCGAATGGCGTCAGGTGCTGTTTGCCGGGTATGGACCAGAGGCGAACCGGCGTGTGTCGAGCCATGATCGGCGCCGTCGACACCAGCTCGCCGACGATGAAGGCGACGAGATACGTGGACATCTTCATGGATTCCGCGAAGCGCACGACGCGTTTGCCGCCCTCGAGACGGTCGTCGACGATCCGCGTATTCGAGATGGCCGTCAGCGCGGGATCGATGGCCAAGGTCACGGCGAAGACGGCCTTGAATTGAGGCTCGTCCCAACAGGGGAAAGCCCGTCGCGCGTCCGTCGCTTCAAACTGCGTGGCGGCGAGGGTGTGTGCGACACCCCGCTCGTCTTTGTAGGTGCTGCGATAGAAACCCCGAAGCTTGTCGTTCAACGTCCCGCGAAATGTCAGGCCTAATTTCCACACACCCGGTGGAATGACTGATGGGAACGTGATGTGGCATCGCTGCTGTTCGGGATCCATCCGCACGGTTCCGACGCGGGGCGATTGTCCATCTCCAGACAATGTCGCGGCTGATACGTCCAACTCCGTCGCGTTGAGGAGCACCTCGCTGGTGGGCTCGCTGACGGTCAAGGTGACCATCTCATGGCCCGTGAATGAATGTGCGTGGAGGTCCGGCTCGATGCGCAGGTCATAGTGTGTGGGGATGACATGCCGCGGGAGGCGGTAGGGATCGGAAACCATTGCGGATGAAGTCGTCATGGTGTTCTTAGGGTATCGGTGGTTGTGAGGTGAATCGGCTCGGCTCCAGGCTGCCGGCACAACGAGCCATGCCGTCGCTCCCTGCCACGCGCCGAGCCACAAGACCGCATGGCTCGCGGCATGTGCGATCAGACCAGCCGCCTGCCGGCGCGTCACCGGCGCGTCGCCATGTGGCTCGTTCATGGCTCAGGGGCATGGGTGATGTCGGTGCCTTGTCCATGACCGACGATCAGAATGCTGGTCCGTCCGATGAAGAGCCCGGTTTCAACGATGCCGGGGATCTGGTTCA
>DAONAB010000014.1:5066-21640 GCA_035400805.1 Nitrospira sp.
ATGACATGGCCCGCTTCGGTCTGAAACACGTTTCCGTTGCGCTGGCGTAAGATCGCCCTGCCGCCGGAGACCGCTTCGATGTGTCGGGCGGTGCTGCCCCATCCGAACGGCACGACCTCAATAGGCAGAGGGAAGCTGCCACCGAGCGCCGGGACGAGTTTCGTGTGGTCCACCATGACGATGAATCGTTTCGCGGCGGCGGCCACAATTTTTTCCTTCAACAGCGCGCCCCCGCCGCCTTTCACGAGATTCAGTGCGGGATCGACTTGGTCCGCTCCATCGATTGCGACATCGATCATCCAGGCATTATCCGATTCGATCAGCGGAATGCCGGATTGTTTGGCGAGCGCCGCGGTGTCGTGGGATGTCGGGACGGCTTGAATGTTGAGCCCGGCACGCACCCGCTCGCCAAGGGCGAGAATGAGATGTTTCGAGGTGGTGCCGGTTCCGAGCCCCACGACCATGCCGTCGTGAACAAACTCCATTGCCTTGAGCGCGGCTTGGCGCTTTTCCGAATCGAGGTCACAGGATGTTGGTGTCATAATGAAGGAGGAGGTGTGAGTTGTGCCGCCACGGAGGCAGCGCCGAGCAGGGCGGTTCTATCGTTCATCACGACTTTCACCGGAATCTGGTTCATCAGCCGTTTGTAGCGGCCTTTGTTGGTGAAGCCGCGCATGAATGAGCCGTCCTGCAGTTTCTTCAGCAGTTTGGGCGCAATGCCGCCGGCGACGTAGACTCCATCCAGCGTGAGTGCTTTCAGTGCCAGGTTGCCGGCTTCCGCGCCGTAGATCGATGCGAATAAGTCGAGTGCCTGTGTGGCGATTTCGGCTTGGCCTTTGAGTCCGGCCTCGGCGATCTCGGCGGCTGGATTGCCGACTTTGATTTTCTCGGCCAGCCACGTCGGTTCATTTTTTTTGGTATCGCGCACATACTCATAAATTGCGTGGAGCCCGGGCCCCGAGACAATGCGTTCGTAACTGACGTGGAGATAGCTGCCGCGCAGATGACGAAGTAGCTCGATCTCGCTGTCGCTGTTGGGCGCAAAGTCCGTATGTCCGCCTTCCGAGGGCATGGGACGGTACTGGGCTCCGTCCCAGTAGAGGATACATTCGCCGAGGCCGGTTCCCGCCGCGATCAGGGCGAGGGCCTGTTTTTTCTTTGGCGGCGCGCCTGCGTTCAGCACCACGAGTTCCTCGGCAGTGAGATGCAGGAGGCCATGAGCCGTGGCTTCAAGATCATTCAGGAGGCGTACCTGGGGAATGGCGAACCGTTCGGCCAGGGCGGCTCCATCGATGAACCAGGGGAGGTTGGTCGTGCGGCAACGATTGTCGATGACCGGTCCCGCCACGCCAAAGCAGGCTGCCGTCAGACTGATAGGTTCTGGAGCGACTTCGACGGCCTCAGGGGCGACATCGCTGTCAGGATCGATAGGGTCCTCTGCCAGAGCGCGTTCTGGTGCCGGTTTGACGAGCGGCGTGCTGAGGAACTCGTCGATGATGTCTTCGAGGGCGTTATAATCCGCGCTGTGAAAGCTGTCCTCGCGCACCGGTTCGACCCGCCCGCTGGTCCACTCATAGAGGGCCAAGTTCGTCTTGGTCCCGCCGATATCACCTGCCAGAATCATGGTGCCTCTTCTGATGACAACTTGTCTGTCGCCACAGTCAATTCCGCCGCGGCGGCGCGGTCAAGATACCACAACAGTCGCCCTGTCTCGGGACGGATCTGCGCTGCCGGATAGGCATCGCTCGCATCTGCACGACTTTCGAAAATACGACGGACGACGGTGGCCTTATTCGGTCCGGTCACGAGGAACAGTATCACACTCGCATGATTGATCACACCTAGGGTGAGGGTGATGCGGGATCGCGTACCTTGCGGAGAGATGCCGGGAGCGACCCACCGGGTCTGTTCCATGAGGGCCGGCGTGCCGGGGAACAGCGAGGCGGTGTGACCATCCTCCCCCATGCCGAGGAGGACGAGGTCCAGCACCGGCCATTGTCCGGCGGTGGCGGACGTAAGCCGACGCAACAGGTCTTCGTACTGAACGGCCGCGGTCTCCGCAGTGTCTTCTCCGCGCATCCGGTGAATGTGCGCGGCTGGAATATCGAGCGGGGTGAACAAGAGTGTATTCGCCAGGCCAAAGTTACTGTCCTGATGTGTCGGTGGCACTGCGCGTTCATCGCCGAAGAGGAAATGCACCTTGCTCCAGTCGAGTTGCGGGGCGAACTCCTCGCTGGTCAGGACCTTATAGAGCTCCTTCGGGGTGGATCCTCCAGACAGGGCCACAAGAAAGCGCGCACGCTGGCGTATGGCCTGTTGACCGACTGTTACGAACAGGATGGCGGCGGCGCGGACCAGTTCGTGCGCATGAGCAAAAATATAACGTTCCGGCGGCTGTGCCATTTCAACGGCGGGTGCGACGAGTGGGAGTAGACCGTTTTTTAGGAACGGATGTCCGGCGCGTGGACTTGGGGGGTGTGAGCAATGTCACAAGGCTACGGATGGTACGGACCGGATTCGGGCCGAGGGCGATTCTCACCGCCGGGCGCTGATGTGTCTGCAGTGATTGCAGATCGCCAAGGGCCTGGGCCTGAGCCAAGGTGCCGAATGTGTAGAATTTCTCCGGAACTGCGAGATCCGGTTTCATCGAATCGACCAATTCAAGAAACAGTCCGCTGTTCGGTCCGCCCTTGTGTAGTTGCCCCGTCGAATGCAGATAGCGTGGGCCATATCCGGCTGTCGTGGCCAGGCGGTGCCGTACCATGAAGGCTTTCCGCAAGGCACGCAGGGCAGCTTCTACCTGGCTTGTCGGGGTGGTGTAGGCCAGAATGGCCAGGTAGCGATTCGGCCCCAGTTGATCGAGCAATTGGGCCAAGGCTTGTTTCGGCGGCGGGCTTGCGATGGAGGGCAATTTCCCCTGGGATTCGACCTCTTTCAGGACACGCCCGGTGTTGTCTTTGCTTTCCTGTACATTCGGCTGGTCGAACGGCTGAATGCCGAGCGCATGTCCCGCAATGGCCGTGGCAAACTCCCACCGGAAAAATTCGCCGCCCAGGTCGTAACGATCCTTCAGCTGTAAGGCATACACCGGTTGTCCCGCTCGCTGGAGGGAGGAAATGGTTCTATCTAGGGAGGCGTTGCGATCGCCTCTCAAACGAAGAGAGATAAATACTCGATCCGTTCCATAGGCAGCGGGTGATGCGAAAGGTTCTCCCGCGACGGGAATGAGGCCGGTCCCTTCCTTCCCCGTGCTTTCCGCGAGCAATTGTTCTACCCAGAGTCCGAATGAGGCCAGCGCAGGAGACGTGAGAAGGGTCACCTTGTCTCGCCCGCTTCGGGCCATGGCAGCCATCAGGCCTCCCAGGGCCGCGCCAGGATTCTCTTTAGCCGCCGTCTGGCGACAGGCTTCGCGCATGGCCAGTGCGCGACTGAGAAGTTTTCCCACATCCAGCCCAAGCAGGGCCGCGGGAACCAGCCCAAAATATGAGAGCACGGAGTAGCGCCCGCCAATGTCCGGCTGATTGGTAAACGTGCGCCAAAACCCGCGCTCCCGCGCGAGTTGCTCGAGGCCAGTTGCCGGATCGGTAATAGCGACAAATTGTGCGCCGCCGCGATGACCTTTCGTCCGATGGACGAGTTCCCAGAAGTGCGCGAAGAGCGACATGACTTCAATCGTTCCGCCGGATTTGCTCGCGACGAGGAACAATGTTCGGGCCGGCTGAATCGCATTCGTCACTTGGCGTACCCAGCCTGGTACCGTGGAGTCCAAGACCCAGAGTCGCGGGGCGCCTTTCGAGGATCCAAAGGTGCAGCGCAATACTTCTGGTCCTAAACTGCTGCCGCCCATTCCAAGCAGCACCACATCGGTCGTACGGGCCTCTCGAGCGGCTTGCGCGAAGCTTCGCAAGTCGGAGAGTGCGTCCTGCATATGGTCGAGGACGGTCAGCCATCCCAGCCGGTTATCGATTTCCGTCGGATTGGGTTTCCACAGGGTATGGTCTCGCGTCCACAGACGCTCGACCGCGCGGGTACTTGCCAGATCTTCGAATGTCGTCGCGAGGCTGTGGTTGTCCAGCAGGGGGGA
Source organism: Nitrospira sp. (assembly GCA_035400805.1). Classification (GTDB taxonomy): domain Bacteria; phylum Nitrospirota; class Nitrospiria; order Nitrospirales; family Nitrospiraceae; genus Nitrospira_A. Next base: position 9,151 of record DAONAB010000014.1, read on the forward strand.
GACCTTGGGACGGATCGGCATAACACGCTCTCTTCCATTAGGTGGAGGAACGACAATGCACGCAGGTGAGCCCTATCTTAGGTTCGTGAGATTGAAAAGGCAAACGAGAGAGGTCGATAGCATGTAGCGGGGGATTGCGTAGAACCGGGTTGGATGAAGGGTCGGGAGCGCGGATGGGACAGCTGAGAACTGCGGAGCGCGGCTACGCTAGGTTTCTTCTTCCTGATCACCCAAGTCAGCCAGCACAAGGGAGATGGAGTTCTGGGATTCTAACGCGCCCACAATATTCACCGGTGTTCCGACGGCGACTTGATCAAAAAGCCGCGCAATTTGCGGATTGTCCAGCACGATACTGCCGTACGGTTGATCCGAAATCCCTTGCGCGATGCCATGGAGCTGAATGAGGCCTGGCATATGTTGGCTTTTGGGGATGAGTCCTGCCTTCTGGGCTTCCTCGAATCGGCGTCGGTCGTCGATATTGGGATAGTCGAGAATCAGGGCGCGGAAGTACGGCGTCTGTCCGGGCCCGCGTTTGCGTTGAATGCGATATTCACCTTCGGGGGTTGCGCCGTCACCGTAGTGTTGTTTTGCCCGGATGCCTCTTGATCCCAATCGAATCGGATAGGTCAGTACTTTCCGACCATTCTTATACAACGTGAGGACGCGGTCGGCCTTGCTGATGACAATGGCCTGGGCCCGGTGCGTTCGAGACCAGTCTATGGTCCGTTGCGCAGATTCCCGCCAGGCCGCGATCAGATCATCGTCCGCATATCGGCCTAATTCATTCGTGAGGAGGGCGGTCTGGGTCAGGAGGATTTTGCCGGCTCGTTCTGAGGCCTGGATGGAATGCTCGAAATGTCCTTGCTCAAGAAACAGCCGGGCCTGCTTGACGTGTACCTCAGTTTCGAGCGGATGCTCGCCGAGCACCACGCGGCTGCCGATGTCTCCGACCCGGGTGTTCATGAGGCGGAGCCGTTGTTCGATTTTGGCTAATTTCGTCTCGGCAGTGGTGCGTTGAGCCTGAATCCGGCTATTGACGTCGCTTACGAGTTGCGTGCCCTCGACTTGAAGCGCTTCCAGATCGGTTTCCAGCTCGTTGTCTTCCCAGGGCCATCGAACGATATTCTCCTCGGATCGAACGCGACCTTTCAACGCAATCCATTGGCGGGAAAACTTGGAATAGGCTTCGGGATTAACATCGGAGGCCCGAAGGGTGGTCAGATCACGGTCGAGACTCTCGATGGCTTCAACCAATTCCTCAGGAACGGTTTCGACGCACCCGCCCAGGCTCATCGACAACAGAGCGACGAGGGTGAAGCGAGTGACGATGCTGCAAATGTGATCTAGGCGGCTCATGCTCGTTGTATTCTATCGTGTGGATGGCTGTCCCGCGAGTTCTTCCCGTCTTTTGTCCTCACCTGGACGGTAGTGTGACCGTGGTGCCTTCCTGCTGCTCTAGCTTTGATGCCGTTCCGCATTTCTTGGTGCACGTCCGAGAAGGTCGGTGGTCCTATCGAGCCAATACCCTCTTACGCAATGTAGGTGCCAGGAATGTTATGTTCGCGAAGACTGTTGAATGCCTCGCCAGAACAAGCAGTTACGCTGAAATATTCCGTGGAAGCGCTGGTGGATCGCTGTGGCATCTTTGCCGCAATCGGGCAAGAGTGCCTCAAGAACCGGTGGGCGATGGAGTATCTACGCATCATGAGCGGCCGTGCGCTCGGTGGCGTCTGGAGTTCATTCTTCAGTTTGCGGCGGAGACTCGATGGCAGATTGATTGACACCCTTCCGTGACGCCCCTATAATGCGGCCTCTTCATTGAAAAATGATCTCTCGAGAAGGAGTGCGCAATGTCGTTCACTTTTAAACAGCCCTCGAATCTCAAGCGCAAGCGGGAACATGGATTTCGGAAGCGCATGAGCACTAAGAACGGCCGCAAAGTTATTGCTCGTCGCAGAGCCAAGGGCCGCGCTCGCCTCACCGTCTGATTCTTTCCTGCCGCTAGGCAATCTGCATGTAGGCAAACATCCAGGTGGTGGGTAGTCACCGGGGGTGAATACTGTCGTCTTAGCCTGGTCGTGGAAGAACAAGGGCGACACATGGGGCGGTACGCGACTTCGATGTGTTGAAGCGCGGTCGAACCTGAGGACCCGCAGGCAGGTGTTATGACGGCAGGACGGGCGTGTGCGCCGCTTTTCTTGAAGCGTAGCCGGGAGATCCAGCTCATCAAGAAAAATGGGCGACGTGTTTCGACAGGATTCTTCAATCTCCAGATTTGTCCGGGCATGATGCCTGAGGACGCCATGATGGGGATTGTTATCGGAAGGCGGTTTGGGACGGCGGTGCGCCGGAACAGGGCCAAGCGCTTGTTCCGAGAATTGGGCCGCGCAGTTCGGCCGACGTTGGTCTCGGGGCATGCTTTTCTGGTGTTCCCCAAGCGCGATTGCCTGAACGTGCCGTTTGTGGAGCTGCAGAGCGTATGGCGCAGCACATTGCAAAGACAGCGGTTGGCCCGTTTTGGGGATTCCTCCTCGTGAGGTATGTGGCTATCGGCGTCCTGTCGGTCTATCGGACCTGCGTGTCGCCGATGCTCGGCCCTGCGTGCCGCTTCTACCCGACGTGTTCCGTCTATGCGCAAGACGCCATTGATCGCCACGGACTGCTCAGGGGGGGAGTCATGGCGGGTCGGCGCCTTCTGAAATGTCACCCATTCCATCCTGGTGGAGTGGATCCGGTACGGTGATCCTTGTGACCACAACACCTCAGTCTCCATTCGGCACATAAATTCATGGAAAAGCGCGTCATTGTTTTCCTCATCGTCTCTCTGGCCGTCATTATCGGCTACGACTATCTCCTGAAGGGTATGGGGTTGTTACCCCCGTCGGAACCTGTACAAGTCGCAACCACGGCGAGTACCCCGACCGCGGAAAAAAAGTCCGGCCGATCCGAGAGTGGCTCCACCCAGCCCGCCAATCCTGCGTCTTCCGCTCAGACCGGTACCAACTCCATGCCTGCTGTATCAGACGGTGGGACGGGAGCGGCCACAGAAGAGCAGACGATCGAGGTGGATACAGATTTGTTTCGGGCCAAGTTCACCAACCGTGGTGGAGTGATCAAGTCGTGGGAGCTGAAGCGCTATACCACGACAACCGACCAGGGACCTGTCCCGGTACAGCTCGTGTATGCGGGGGGACGCTTCAAGGGGCCCTTGAGTCTGGTCACTACCGATCAGGCCGTGACCTCCGATCTCGGATCCGTTCTCTACCAGGTGACGCAGGACATTGCTCATCTCGATAGTGCGCATCCCACCGGCCACCTCACATTCCGGTATCACGACGCCCAGCGGAATATGGAGGTTGAGAAGGAATTGACGTTCCATCACGGATCCTACGTGGTGGATATTGCGGTTCGGACGCAAGGCCTCACGACGCCGGTCGATGTGACCCTTGGTACCAATTTTGGCATCGTGGAATGGGGTGAGGGATTTATCGGCTTGATGGGGTCTGCCTCCCTGGTCGATGACAAGGTGCTGAAGGAAACCCCGGACGGCGAAGCTGAACGCAAGGGAGACGTGAAGTGGTCCGCCATTCAGGATAAGTATTTTATCAGCGTCCTGATGCCTCAGAAGGCTGCGGCTGCCCTGGCGAAGAAAGAGGGCGATAAGCTGGTGTCCGCCGGCGTCAGATTCCCTGCATCTGCTGGCGGGGCGACAATGGCGATGCAGCTGTATGCCGGACCGAAAGAGTACGACATCCTCAAGGGATTGAATGCCGGGCTGGAAGATACGATCGACTTCGGCTGGTTTGTTTTTGGCAGCTGGGGCCTGGTTAAGGCCGTGGCCAAGCCGATTTTTTACGTCCTGCGTTTCCTGTACGAATTTACGCACAACTATGGTGTGACGATCATTCTCTTGACCATGTTGATCAAGCTCATGTTCGTGCCGCTGCAGTACAAAAGCTACAAGTCGATGAAGCAGATGCAGGTCATTCAGCCGAAGGTCCTGGCGATTCAAAATAAGTTCAAGGATGATCGCGAACGGCTGAACAAAGAACTGATCAAGCTCTACAAAGATCATCGGGTGAATCCCGTCGGCGGCTGCCTGCCGATGGTGCTGCAAATGCCGGTCTTCGTCGCGCTGTTTAATATCCTCTATATGACGATCGACCTCAGGCAGGCGCCGTTCATGCTGTGGATCAAAGATCTTTCGGTGCAGGATCCCTATTACGTCTTGCCGATCATCATGGGCGCGACCATGGTCATTCAGCAGAAGATCACGCCGACCACGATGGACCCGATGCAAGCCAAGATCATGTTGTTTCTCCCGGTCTTCATGACCTTCCTGTTCGTAAACTTCCCGGCGGGGTTAGTGCTGTATTGGCTGACGAACAATACGCTCACCATTACGCAGCAGGTCGTCACCGAGCGGTTGTTTGGGAAGAAGTGGCAGGCACCGGCGGACGACGGTGAGGCCGCGGCCATCGAGGAATCGAAAGACCAGAAAAGTAGCGGCAAGCGGCGAAACGCTCCAACTGCCGAATAGTACCACCTCACTGGGTGCGTCATGCTTGGCGCGCTAGACGATACCATCTGTGCCATCGCGACCCCGCCCGGCGAGGGAGGCATCGGCATACTCCGGATCAGTGGCCTTCGTGCGCTTGACGTCGCCTCTGATGTTGTACGCCTCCGGTCCGGAAAATCCCTGCGCACTCTCCCTACGCATAAGCTCACGCTCGCCGACCTCTGCGCGGGCCATACGAACACATCTGCAGCAGAGACCCGTGAGCCGTGCGCGCCGAATTTTATCGATGAGGCGCTCGTCGTGGTCATGAAGGGGCCGCATTCCTTCACCGGGGAGGATGTGGTGGAGGTGCAATGCCACGGTGGGCCTGTCATTCTGGAGCAGCTGTGCCGGGGATTAATTTCCGCGGGAGCAAGGCTCGCGACACCAGGCGAATTTACAAAGCGTGCCTTTCTCAACGGGCGTCTTGATCTCGCGCAAGCGGAAGCTGTGCTCGATACCATTCGCGCGAAGACCGCGCGGAGCCTCACTGTGGCTCAGTCCCAGCGACGCGGTGAATTGTCCCGCTATGTAGAGGAGATCCGCTCTGAATTGGTCGTCGCACTGGCTCACATCGAAGCCGCCTTGGATTTTGCCGAGGAAGATATTTCATTTGTTCGCCAGGACGAGTTGATCCGGCTGCTTGATGCCACCCTGCACAAGCTTCGTCGCCTGCTTCAGTCGGGACGTGACGGCCGTATCTGGAGGGAAGGGGCGGTGGTGGCGATCCTTGGGCGCCCGAACGTCGGGAAGTCCAGCCTGATGAATGCCCTATTGCGGAGCGATCGGGCTATAGTGACCGCTATTCCAGGCACCACCCGCGACCTGCTTGAAGAACTAGTCAGCATCGAGGGGATCCCTGTGCGACTGCTGGATACGGCGGGAATACGCATGACGGACGATCCGGTCGAAGTTGAAGGCATTCGCCGTAGCAGATTGGCTTGGTCGGACGCCGATCTGGCGCTTATCCTTTTGGACGGTTCCCAGCCTCTATCCGAAAGCGATCGTGCACTGCTGGCTGAACCGGAATCTGCGCGTGCGCTGCTGGTCGTGAATAAATGTGACCTCCCGCGCCAAGTGTCGCCAGATGTGCTTGAGCGGGCTTGTCCCGGCCATGTCAACGCTATTGAAATTTCCGCCACGTTGGGAATCGGGCTGGGCGGACTGCGTGACGCGATTCGCAGCCGGCTGATGCCGGGTACTCTGGAGTCTAATGAGGGCGTGCTCGTGACCAATCTTCGCCACACGGTTGCCATTGAGCGCGCCTTGCAGGGAGTGGATCAGGCGAGGCAGTCCGTCGAGGCCGACTGTGCGGGAGAATTGATCGCGATGGATCTCCGTATCGCGGCAGATGCATTAGGCGAAATTACCGGCGTCATTACCACGGACGAAATTCTGGAACGCATTTTTGCCGAGTTTTGTATCGGGAAGTGAAAGGATGTCCGGCATGAGCGAGCAATGCGACGTGATCGTGGTCGGGGGAGGGCACGCCGGCTGTGAAGCCGCCCTCGCGGCGGCTCGTATGGGCGCGCGCACTCTGTTGCTCACTATGGATCCGGACCGTATCGCCCAAATGTCTTGCAATCCGGCCATCGGCGGCATCGCCAAAGGGCATCTCGTCAAAGAGATTGATGCCTTGGGTGGAGAAATGGGGCGGAACACCGATCAAGCAGGCATTCAATTCCGGATGATCAACACGAGTAAGGGGCCGGCGGTTCGAGCCTTACGCGCACAGTGCGATAAAAAGATCTACCGGCAGGTCATGCAGGAGACGCTTCGTGCACAGCCGGGCCTTCTGATTCGCGGCGGGACCGTTGATCGCATCCTTACGCAGGCTGGGGCCGTGACCGGCATTGTGACCGATTCAGGTCAGCACATTGCGGCTCGTGCGGTGGTGCTGACCTCCGGCACATTTTTGAAAGGACTTATCCATATTGGCTTAAGTCACTTTCCGGCAGGACGAGCCGGAGAGTCGTCGGCTGAACACCTTTCCGATTGCATGCGCGATTTCGGGTTTGAGGTCGGGCGCTTGAAAACGGGAACTCCGCCCAGGCTGGATCGTGACACCATCAATTTTTCAGTCATGGAACTGCAGCCGGGTGACGATCCTCCTCCTCCTTTTTCGTATCGCACCAGCAGAATCCCCTTGCCGCAGGTGCCTTGTTACCTGACTCATACGAATTCACAAACTCATGATATTATTGCGAAAAATATCGATCGGTCCCCTTTGTTCAGCGGAGTCATCGACAGTGTCGGTCCTCGGTATTGCCCGTCGATCGAAGACAAAGTCGTCCGGTTTGCCGAGAAGGATCGGCATCAGATCTTCGTCGAGCCTGAGGGGCTGGATACGAATGAGTTCTACCCGAATGGCATCTCGACCAGTTTGCCCGTAGATGTGCAAGCCGCGATGCTGAAGACCATTCCAGGATTGGAGCAGGCCAAGATCTTAAAACCTGGCTATGCGGTCGAATATGATTATTTCCCGCCGCGGCAGCTCCACAATTCATTGGAGACGAAACTGGTCCAGGGGCTATACCACGCCGGTCAGATCAATGGCACATCCGGCTATGAAGAGGCCGGGGCCCAGGGCATCATGGCGGGCATTAATGCGGCCTTGAAACTGCGTGGTGATGGGCCGCTCGTGCTTGATCGGTCGCAAGCGTATATCGGTGTATTGATTGATGATTTGATCACGAAAGATGCGCGAGAGCCTTACCGCATGTTTACCTCGCGCGCTGAATATCGGTTGCTGTTGCGGCATGACAACGCAGATCTTCGCCTGATGGATCTCGGGCATCAGATCGGGCTCATCCCTGATCGTGTCTATGAAAAATTTCAAGCGAAACGTTCCGCCATCGAGCGGGAGGTTCAGCGACTTAAAGACACCAGGCCGAAGTTGACCCCGGAAGTCCGGCGCCTGCTCGAAGAATTCGAGATCGGCCCCGTCGCACCGACACAATCATTAGCTCAGATCCTCAGGCGTCAGGATCTGACTTATGGGAAGATCTCTTCCGTGTTTGGCGGGTCTGCGATAGAGAGTCCTGAAATTATGGATGCGGTTCAGCTCGAGGTGAAATATGAGGGATACATTAAGCGGCAGCAACAGCAGATCCAGCGATCTCAAAAATTTGAGCATCGGGTGATTCCTGGAGGCTTTGACTATGACGGTGTAACAGGATTTTCTACTGAAGTCAGAGAAAAGCTGAAACGCGTCAAGCCGGCATCTGTCGGGCAGGCATCACGGATTTCCGGGGTTACGCCTGCCGCAATTTCTCTACTACTGGTTGCCATCGAGCGCCATCGTCGCCAGCCGTTAGCTGGCGAGTGAATTCTTTCACCCTCTTCCCTCCTGGTTCTTTCCTGATCAATTTTCATTCGTCCTCAGAATCAACCTTGACCCCTGGGATTGTTTCGCGTAATTGTTCCACGTGGAACAAGACGCCAGTCAGTTTGAAGGTGCCTTCCGAAAGCTCGCCGCCGAGCTCGACATTCCTCTGAATGATGCGTGTCTGCCGCTATTTTTCAGCTACCATTGCGAACTCAAAAAGTGGAATAAGGCGATCAATCTGACCGCCATCTATGATGATGAAGAGATCCTGGTCAAGCATTTCATTGACTCTCTCTATGGCATTAAAGTTATTGATAATGCTGAGAAAAGTGATCTGCTGGACGTTGGGGCCGGTGCCGGGTTTCCTGGTCTTCCGCTTAAATTTGTGCTGCCACAGCTGGAATTGGAACTTCTCGAGCCGAGCGAAAAAAAGGGGGCATTCCTACGATATGTCGTCGGATCTCTGGGATTACAGCATGTAACGGTCGTTCCGGCCAAATTAGAGCAGTATGTCCAGCGCCAGAACCGGCGGGCCTTCGATTACATCGTGGTGCGAGCCTTCAAGGTAGATGAGAGTGGGCCATTACTTGCCGATCTGCTTAAGCCGGGCGGCAAAGTGATTTTGTATCGCGCGGTGCGCATTCCCATGGGTTTTGCGCTTGCTGGCCTTGCTTTGGTGGAGGAAGTCGAGTATGAGCTTCCATCCGGATACGGGCACCGCGTGCTTTCCGTGTTCTCGAAATAATTGGGATGGCCCGGTGTTCCACGTGGAACATGTGATATCAACCGGCTGGCTGTTAGGGGATTGAGGATTACATGGCGAGAATTATTGCTGTTGCGAATCAGAAGGGTGGAGTTGGTAAAACAACCACCTCGGTGAATCTGGCCGCAGCGTTGGCAGTTGAGGGGGGATCGGTCCTCCTGGTTGATATGGATCCGCAGGGGAATGCCACAAGCGGCCTCGGCGTGGATGCCATGTCGTTGGGGAAAACGGTTTATAACGCGCTCATTATCAAGGAGAGTATTGCGTCTCTAGCGATGCAAACTGCCGTCAATGGACTATCATTGGTCCCGGCCAATTCTCACCTGGCCGGCGCCGAAGTGGAATTGGTGAATATGGAGGGCAGGGAGCAACGGCTTAAGGAGGCCTTGGCTGAAGTCGCTGACCGTTACGATACAATTTTGCTCGACTGTCCCCCAGCCCTCGGTCTTCTCACGATCAATGCCATGGTGGCAGCGCATTCCGTTCTCATCCCCGTGCAGTGTGAATACTATGCCATGGAAGGTCTGGGACGGCTCATGGAGAGCATTGAGCGTCTGAGGCAGTCCTTGAATCCAAATTTGGAAATTGAAGGCATCGTGTTGACGATGTATGACGCGCGTAATTCCCTCGCTCGTCAAGTCGTCGAGCAGATTCGTGGCCATTTTGGCGAAGCCGTCTATCAGACCATGATTCCACGCAACGTCACGTTGGCCGAGGCCCCGAGTTATGGTCGCCCTGCGTTGCTCTACAACATGGCATCATCCGGTGCCCAAGCCTATCTTTCCCTAGCGAAGGAGTTTGTCGTCCATGGAGAAAAAAGCCCTCGGTAGAGGTCTCGACGCCCTGTTGCCGACAGGACGAAGTACTGCCGATCCTGAGCGAGGGGATGTGCAGGAGCTTCGCTTGGAATCGGTTGTTCCCAATCGCTTTCAGCCCAGGCAGCAGTTCTCCGAGGTCGAGCTGGCCGAATTGACGGCTTCGCTCAAGCAAAATGGTTTGCTCCAGCCTATTCTAGTGCGCCGAAAAGGCGATGGCATCTACGAATTGATCGCGGGTGAGAGGCGTCTGAGGGCGGCTAAGTTGGCGGGAATGCAGAAGATTCCTGCTCTTATCCGGAATGTGTCCGACCAGGAATCGATGGTGCTCGCTCTGGTCGAGAACCTTCAGCGGGATGATCTGAATCCCATGGAGACCGCTCGGGCGTACCAGCGCATGCTGAATGAATTTAGTCTCACGCAGGAGGGGATCGCGCAAAAGGTCGCCTGTGACCGATCCTCCGTGGCGAATATGTTGCGGTTGACCTCCTTGCCCGCCGAGGTTCAGCACCTGATTGAGACCGATCAATTATCGACAGGCCACGCCAAGGTCATTCTCGGACTGATGACCCCCGCAGCACAAATCAGTTTGGCGACGCAGATCGTGAGCGGGCAATTGTCGGTGCGAGAGACGGAGCGCTTGGTCCAGGGCCATGCAGAGGCCAAAAAAACGGGGAAGCGTCCGATGCGGGCGCCGTTGCGATCCGATCTCGAGGAGCGTCTGCAGAAACGCCTCGGTACCAGGGTGGATGTGCAGAAAGGCCGCCGTGGCGGCAAGATCGTCATTCACTACTTTTCTCCTGAAGAGCTGGACGGGGTGGTCGAGCAGCTGTTGAACGGATAACCGAGGCATTTTCAGGGCAGATTTTTCTGGTTTCACCGGAGTACAATGCCGGCGAGATTTGTATGGTCATCGACTGGGCCGGTGAAGAATCGCCGTTCCGCCGGTGAGACGCATGGTGATTTGTTTTGGAGGTATGAGCAATGTGGATTAAGGACAAACCAGAAGGAAAGCGTCAGGCAGGACAAAGCGAGGGAAGTGAAATGGATAATTTAGAATCGACAGCACCCCGCGAAGGGAACGAAGAGATCAATGCCTTTGTCGGGAAGGGTGTCAGCTTTAAGGGCGTCATTTCTTACAACGGCACCGTGCGCATCGACGGCAATTTGGACGGCGAAATTCATACCGAAGGCGTCCTGTTAGTCGGTGAAGACGCGGTTCTCACAGCGAAGATCACGGCCGGCACGGTAGTGTGTAAAGGGAAGATCACGGGTGACATCACGGCTCGCGAGAAGGTGAAGTTGCGGGCTCCTGCTGTGGTGAACGCAGGCGTGAAGGCTCCGTTGTTGGCGATGGAAGAAGGCGTGGTCTTCAACGGTACGCTGGAAATGAGTCAATCGGCGACCCGCGAACCACAGGGGACCTCGCGCGGACAGGGCGTCAAGCTCGTCAACAGCTGATCCGGCTCAATACCGAATGTGCTGGACAGAGTGCCGCCGGCCTTGTATGCCGGAAGTCGGCATCAATAGAGTTTCATTCAGTCCGCGCCACGGGCGGTCACCGTCGTGGGGTGCGTGAAGGAGGACGCTGATGTGGGGTGAGACCAAAAAGCAGTCCGTCGCGGAATCCGACAAGTTTACCTTTCTCGGGAAGGGCACGAGCTTTAAGGGTATCGTCACCTTTGACGGAACTGTCCGTATCGACGGCCGCGTCGAAGGAGAGGTGCACACGGGTGGTGCAGTGATCGTCGGGGAAAGCGCCGTGATCAAGGGTGTGATCGCCGCCGGCTCCGTTGAAATCAGCGGGCGGGTGAAGGGATCGATTACTGCGCAGCAGAAGGTGGAAATTCAGAAGCCGGGGATTCTCATCGGGGACATCCAAAGCCCGGTCATCATGATCGAAGAAGGCGCCCATTTTCACGGCATGAGCAATATGGGCGCTGAGAAGTGGTCGGAGGATGAGTCCTCCGAATTCGGTTCTCCGCAGGATCCCGGTGTGCGAGACCTGGTTGCTCATCGCGGTAAAGTCAAAACCCAAGAGCCGTAAGTGTCCGGCTCATTGTCCTCCCGGTATCATTTATGACGCGTCAGACGGTGCTGCTAGGTATGAGCGGCGGAGTGGATAGCTCCGTCGCGGCATCATTGCTTGTGCGGCAAGGCTACGACGTTCATGGCGTCACGCTCCAGGTATGGGAGCATGAAGACGAGCAGGCGGCGGTCTCCAAGCGCTGGGAGGAGCGAGGCTGTTGCAAGATCGGGATCGCCAAGTTCGTGGCCCAACGTCTACGTATTCCTTATGAGGTCGTCGATCGCCGGGAAATCTTTCAGCAGGGCGTCATCGATGATTTTGTCGCCGGATATGCCGCCGGGACTACGCCCAATCCCTGTGTCCGGTGCAATGAGCGGGTGAAGCTCCGATCCCTCTATGCCTTGGCGCAGGAGCGGGGCATGGACTATGTGGCGACCGGGCATTATGCGCGGGTGCAGCGGGCCGGCGAGCAATGGTCGCTGCACCGGGCGCTCGACGCGCGCAAAGACCAGAGTTATTTTTTGTATCGAATCCAGGCCGACTGGCTGCCGAGACTGCTGTTCCCCGTCGGAGAGATGCAGAAGAGCGAGGTCTGGAGAGAGGCGGAAGCGCTCGATCTGCCCGTGGACGAACTCAAGGAAAGTCAGGAGATTTGTTTTGTGAGCCAGGGCGACTATCGGACCTTCCTCGAGCAGGAGCGCCCGGAACTTAAGCAGGCAGGATCCTTTGTGGGCGTGAACGGTGAAGTGCTGGGCCGGCACGAAGGAATCGCCTTTTACACGCCGGGGCAGCGACGCGGCTTAGGGATTGCTGTCGGCCAACGGTTGTACGTGCAGAAAGTGGTGCCCGAGTCGCGCGAAGTCGTATTGTGTGCGGAAGATCAGCTCGTGCAGTCCGATTGCAACGTGGGGGATCTCAGTCTCTTCGATACGGACATCGGTCATCAGTCCGTCGAGGTGGACGTAAAAATCCGGTATGCCACCCCGCCGGCAGCCGC
>DAONAB010000015.1:0-1714 GCA_035400805.1 Nitrospira sp.
CAATTCCAACTCACGCTCGGATCGCTGGTGTTCCTCTCGCTCAATGCACACCTGATGGTGGTGCACGCCATCGGAATGAGTTACGAATTTGTGCCTCCTTTCGGCGCCACACTATCCGACGGCATCGCCACCGACATCATTCATTTGGCGCAAAACATGCTGGGTGTCGCCCTGAAGATGGCGGCTCCGGTTTTTGCGACGCTGCTGATCGTCAATACCGTCCTCGCCATTCTTGGCCGCGCTGTGCCTCAAATGAACGTGTTTGTTCTGAGTTTCCCGATTACGATCGGGGCGGGTCTGTTGGCCATGAGTTTGGCCATGCCGTTTACGCTGTCGCTGTTCGAGAAAGAGTTCGAAAACCTGGTGGAGACGATCTTGAGTCTCCTGAAGGGGTTGGGTCATGGCTGACAGCGCTCAGAATCGTACAGAACAAGCAACACCGAAACGCAAAGCAGAAGCGAGATCGAAAGGACAGATCGCGCTCAGCCGCGATGCTGCCATGGCTGTCGCGTTGCTGGGAAGTTTTGCGGCGCTTTACTGGATGACTCCCGCCATCATGGAACGACTCCGCAACTCTTTGCAGCGCTGGCTGAGTCAATCCATGGAAGACTCGACCCTCCGGGCGCTCAGTCTCGATCACCTGCACCTGATTCTGCGCCAGATCGGAGTAGATGTATTTGTGATGCTGGGACCGGTGATCGCGGGAATCGCCGTCGTGGGTGTGGGCTCCAATCTGATGCAAACGGGCTTTCTCTGGAGAAAAGACGGCCTCAGTGTTGATTGGTCCCGCATCAGTCCCATGGGAGGATTTTCCCGGCTCTTTTCTGTCCGGGCTCTGAGCGAGTTGGTGAAATCCTGGCTGAAGATCGTGGCGATCGGAAGCATCGGCTACATCACCATTAAAGAGGACATGCTCCAATTCTCATCGCTGACTCAATTCGGCATGGAAACCCTGTTGCCCACGGTGGGGTGGGCGACCTTCAAAGCCGCGCTCATGATGAGCGGCGCAGCACTGGTCATCGGTGCTCTCGACTACGGATATCAACGATTCGAATGGGAGCGCGGGTTGCGGATGTCGCGCGACGAAATCAAGGAAGAAAGTCGCGCCGCAGAAGGAGATCCCGGACTTAAGGCGAAGGTGCGGAGCACCCAGCGTGAGATGTCGCGCAAACGCATGATGGCCGCGGTGCCTAAGGCCGATGTCATCATCACTAACCCGACGCACTTGGCCGTGGCACTGAAATACGATTCGAAGGCGATGGGCGCGCCGATCGTGGTGGCGAAAGGCGCTGGATTCGTGGCCGAAAAGATCCGCGAAATCGGTCGTCAGCACGGGGTCATGATCGTGGAGAACAAACTGGTAGCCCGGACCTTGTACAAGTTGGTCGAGGTGGGCCGGGAGGTACCGGAAGACCTCTATCGCGCGGTCGCCGAGATTTTGGCCTTCGTGTATCGCGTGCGTGGAAAATTGCCGCCGGCGTAGTCCCGGTCGGTAGGGAGCAGAGATGGCGAAAGATAATACCTCGATCCCCAGCACGTCCCTCGTGAAGCATCCGGACATTCTGATGTCCGTAGGCGTGGTCGGCATTCTGATGGTGATGCTGGTCCCGCTGCCACGCTTCTTTCTGGACTTGTTGCTGAGTTTCAACATTACCCTGTCGATCATCATTCTCCTGGTCGGCATGCAGGTCCGGCGGCCGCTGGAGTTCTCAGT
>DAONAB010000015.1:1814-11114 GCA_035400805.1 Nitrospira sp.
GCGCGGTTTACCTTGGATGCCATGCCCGGCAAACAAATGGCCATCGATGCGGATCTGAACGCCGGCCTGATCAATGACAAAGAAGCCCGTCAGCGGCGAAAGGAAATTGCTCAGGAAGCGGATTTTTACGGCGCGATGGACGGTTCGAGCAAGTTCGTTCGCGGCGATGCCGTGGCGGCGGTCGTTATTACCCTCGTCAATATCCTGGGCGGATTGACCATCGGCGTCTTGCAACAGGGAATGACAGTGGCGGCTGCGGCACAGACCTATACCTTGCTGACGGTCGGCGAAGGCTTGGTCGCGCAAGTGCCGGCGCTGATCGTCTCCACAGCAGCCGGTATCGTCATCACCCGCGCAGCCTCCGAAGTCAACCTCGGATTCGAAATCACGCGCCAGGTTCTTATCTCGCCGAAAGCCATCGGCACCGCCTCCGGCATTCTGCTCGCCATGGGGTTAGTCCCGGGATTGCCCCATCTGGCATTTCTAGCGCTGGGGAGCCTGACCGGCTGGATGGCTTTTCAACTCAACGAACATCAGAAGACGGCCGCCGCAGCTCCTGAACCGGAATCTCCGCAGGTCAAAGCTGAGGAAGCCGCTACCCAGGTCGTTCCGTTGGATCTTATGGAAGTCCAGGTCGGGTATGGGCTTATCGGTCTGGTGGATGGAGGGCAGGGCGGCGCCTTGCTCGACCGGATCAAAGGCTTGCGACGTCAATTTGCCGAGCAAATGGGATTCGTCCTGCCGCCGATCCACATTCGCGACAATCTCCAACTCAGGCCCAACGAATATGCGGCACTCCTCAAGGGCGTCGAGCTGGCGAAATCCGAAGTCATGCCGGCCCACGTGCTGGCCATTGATCCGGGGACCGCTCAACGTGGAATTATTCATGGGTTGCCGACCAAGGAACCGGCGTTCGGACTCCCGGCCCTGTGGGTTCCCGAGCAACAGCGTGAACAGGCACAGATGGCCGGATACACGGTGGTAGACCCGGGTTCCGCCATCGCGACACATCTTTCGGAGCTCATCAAGCGACATGCCCACGAGTTACTGGGTCGGCAGGAAGTGCAGGGGTTATTGGATCAGCTAGGCAAGAATCACCCGAAGCTGGTCGAGGAAGTGATTCCCAACCTGATTCCGTTGGGGACGCTGGTGCGCGTGTTGTCGCATCTCTTGCGCGAAGGCGTGCCCATTCGTGACTTGCGAACGATCTTGGAAACCATCGCCGACCATGCCGCGAGCACGAAAGATGCCGATATTCTCACGGAAGTCGCGCGCCAGGCGCTGGGACGGACGATCACGAAACAATATCTCGCTCCGGATGGTTCCTTGCCGATCATCGGACTCGATCCGCGCCTGGATCGCACGCTTGCCGATCAGGCCAATGCGGCCGGGCAAGGCAATCAGTGGGTTCCCGATCCGCTGGTGGCACAGAAACTGCTCAGTGCATTGAAACAGGCCGCCGAACGAATGGTCGGACGAGGACATCAACCGGTGATTCTGTGTTCCCCGTCGCTACGTAGGCATCTCCGGAAATTGACGGACCGCATTTTGCACTCGGTACCGATCCTGGGATTGAACGAAGTCGACAGTGTGACACGATTGCAGGCCATGGAAACAGTGCGTCTCGATCTGGATGGCGGTGACACGAGGAGCTTGGCATGAAGGTTCGGACCTTTCACGTCGCATCGATGCATGAAGCCATCCGCTCCATTAAGGAGACGCTGGGACCGGATGCCGTCATTCTGTCAACGAAGCGTGTGCGTTCGTGGGATAACGGGTTTGGCCTCCTGGGCGGATCGATGCTCGAAGTGATGGCGGCGATTGAAGACGATGCGGCCGTGCCGGAATCCGCACCGATTCTGGGAGAGGATGATGCTTCCGCTCCTGCTGCCATGCACGCGCCGACAGTCCCGGCCGAGGAGTCACGTTTTCAGAGGACACTCCAGGGGGCGATAGAGAAGCGAGACGATCAACCGCGGAAGACATCTGGCCAACCGTCTTTTATCCCTCAAGAGCTCCCGCGTGCGGCGAAGTCTTCCGACGCCATCAGGGACAGTCACAGCACAACCTTCCAGTCATTCCAACGCGTCTATGAAGATCTCCTGGCCCAAGGCGTCGAACACGCCACCGCCGAAGCCTGCCTGCGGGAATTGCGCGAGACCCTGGTAGAGCAGGGGACCTCCCAGCGCAACTCTTCTCTGCAGTTGTTGCGGACGGTGCTGTTAGACCGCGTGACGACCGCCGGTCCGCTGTTGAGCACCGCCGGCGAACAGAAGATCGCCTTGTTTGTCGGACCGAGCGGCGTCGGCAAGACATCCACCATTGCGAAGCTGGCGACGCACTACGGGATTGTCGAACAGCGGAGTGTCGCCCTGATCACCATGGACACCTACCGTCCGGCGGCAGTGGAACACCTCCGACTGTACGCCGAGGTCCTCGGAATTGAGCTGGCGGTGGCCGCGTCATGCGACGAAGCTCGCGCCGCCATTGCGCAGGCGCGGGAAGCCGAATTGATTCTAATCGATACGGCGGGATTCAACCCCTACGAACCGATCGCGGCGCAACGGTGGAGAGGGTTGGTCAACGGAGCCCTTCCCATGGAAGTCCATCTCGTCATGGCCGCCGGTACGCGAGTGCCCGATATCGTGGTCAGTACCAGCCAGTGTGTGGATGTGCCGTCGTTGCGACTCCTGTTTACCAAGCTGGATGAGACCACCGGGTATGGGGGAATTTTTGAAGCCACGCATCGTACCGGCATCCCGCTTTCTTACTGGGGCACCGGTCAGCGTGTGCCCGATGACTTAGTCCAAGCGCAGGTCAACCGCTTGGGCGACCTGCTCCTCGGTGGGCAGGTCAGGACACCGGGGGAACAGAATGGTCAGCCATGGATCAGGCAGGCCCCACCGGCAGTTGTGCCCGCAAGTAACACGTACACGCGATAGACGGTAGCGACTAACAGGGGAGAGACGATGGCGATCGAACCAGACATTTTAGATCCGCAACTGAACACGTTTGACGGCAGCGGCGGTCCCTCCCGCACACAGGTCATCACCGTCACCAGCGGAAAGGGCGGAGTAGGGAAGACGAATGTGGTGGCGAACACGGCGATTGCCCTGGCCCAGACCGGCAAGCGGGTGCTGGTGTTGGATGCCGACCTCGGCTTGGGAAACGTCGACATTCTGTTGGGCCTGACGCCGAAGTACACCCTGGAGCATGTCCTCGCCAAAACCTGCCGCCTGGAAGATATCGCCTTGACCGGCCCCAATGGCATCGTCGTCTTGCCTGCCAGCACGGGGATTTCGCAACTAACCGTGTTGACGGAGGCGCAGCAGCTCATTCTGCAAGAGGAATTGGAGCGCCTGGCCTCCACCATGGACGTGCTCTTGATCGACACCGGCGCCGGTATTTCTTCCACGGTGACCTATTTCGCGGCGGCTGCCCAGTCCATCGTGGTCGTCGTGTCTCCTGAGCCCACATCGCTCACTGACGCCTATGCATTGATGAAAGTGTTGCTGCGCCAATACCGGGAACGGCGCTTTCACGTCCTCGTCAACATGGTGAAATCACCGCGTGACGCGGCCCGCATCTACCGGAAGCTGGAAGTGGCCGTCAGCCGGTTTCTCCATATCTCCCTCGATTACCTGGGCGCCATCCCGCAGGACGACTATGTACCGATGGCGGTCTCCCAGCAGCGTGCCGTCATCGATCTGTTTCCTCACGCGCCGGCCAGCCGGGCATTTCGAGAGCTGACGGAAGCGGTGTCACTCTTGACGCCACCGGCACTTCCGAAGGGCACAGTGCAGTTCCTCTGGCAACAACTCTTGCGGTCGCACTGACTGAAAGGACTGTACGCGAATGATGGAAGCACGCAAAATGTCTGCGACCGGGAATGCCTCGCGACGGGTGATTGCGGAAGCGGATCGTGAACGGGTCATTCAGGAATTCACCCATGTCGTCAAAGCCATGGCCCACCGGCTGGCCTTCCGCCTGCCGGCGTACATGGATGCCGAGGATCTGATGTCCGTGGGCATCATGGGGCTCATGGATGCGATGGACAAGTATGATCCGACCCGCGAGGCCAAATTCAAAACCTACGCGGAATTCCGGATTCGAGGTGCGATGCTCGATGAAATCCGATCGATGGACTGGATTCCACGCTCCGTTCACGAGCGCATTTCCTTGCTCCAAAAAACCTACTCCGAACTGTTGCATCGCCTCGGTCGTCCCCCCACAGACCAGGAAGTCGGCAAAGAACTGAAAATGTCGGCCGACGAACTGGACGAATTCCTGACCCGTTCACGCGGTGCCGTCGTGATCAGCCTGGATGACCTCGGGGTGCAGGATGCAGATGGACACAAGATCATCAGCATGTTGACCGACTCCAACCAGCCGGATCCGCTCTCGGTCCTTGTGAACGAGCGGGCTCGCCACGTGCTGGAATCGGCGATTCAGGACCTGCCTGAAAAGGAACGCCTCGTGCTGTCGCTCTATTACTTTGAGGAATTGACCATGAAAGAGATCGGGCAGGCACTAAAAGTCACCGAATCGCGGGTCTGCCAGATCCACTCGAAAGCCATCCTGCATCTCAAAGCCCGGCTTGAACCGGTCGATGTCTAAGTGCAGATTCGAATCCGCTCATCCTCCTTGCTGTCGGTTTTGAACAATCTCCCGTGAGATCCACACCCGACCTTCAGTTTCCCCCCGTTCTGTCCGATACCCTCTAGGCCTCAATATTCCTTGGGTAACCATCAGTTCTCATCGTGCATATGAGCGTACCTGCACCTGCAAACGACGAGTCGGGCGTTGCCGGGGGCCCGGAGCCCGGACACCCGCATGCCTGGTCCAACGAGGATGCGCTGGCCCGTTCCTATGAGGCGGCCCGATTCGGTGTGCTGGCCTGTCTACTATTCATGGCAGGTGGCTTGTACTGGACGGCGGCCATCGGCCTTTTGACCATCTCCGCGCTGACCGCCTATCCCGTGATGGTCTCGATCGGCGTGGCCTTCACGCTCATGATTTTCGGGGCAAGCTTCTGGACTCCGCGGAGTCGGACATCTGCCGTGCGTCGGGACTGGAGTGCATCAGCGTGTGACGGAAGGAGCACCTACGATCCGGTCACGGGCTTGCCGTTGAATCGGCTGTTTCTCTCACTGCTCAATCAGGCCCTGATCCGCGCACAGAAACATGGCCGCCAGGTGGCCGTGCTGATGATTGAGCTGGACTATTTCATTCCTGCCGCCGACACCTCTGCCGAACTGAATAGCCATCTCATGTACCGGATCGAGGCGGCGCGCGTCAAAAGCGCCTTGCGCACCACCGACACTGTCGCGAGGATAGCCGAACGGACCTTTGCGGTGCTGGTGGATCAGGTCTCGAGTCAGGATGAGGTGTTGTTGCTTGCCAGGAAAATGCAGGGCACAATCGCGCTGCCGATCACCCTCGATCATCACGAAGTGTTCCTGACCAGCCGTATCGGTGTTGCGCTCTCTACTTCAGACGTGCGTGATCCCAATCTCTTGCTCGACGCAGCCACGCGGGCACTGGAGACGGCGTGGGACGAGGCATCGGGAATATCCGGCCTCAAGAGCATGCTCGCACCTCCAGCTGCAGCGTCCACCTCCACGATTGCGGCCTAATCATCCAGGGCTCGTCCCTGCGACCTGCTCAGGTAGGCAGGACTTTCCCAGTCTCCGGTAAAGACTTCCATCCGTCAGCATCTTTGACAGCTCTCGCCGGCAGCACCGATCTGCGCACGCGCGCATTCACACCGCCTACAGTCTCCATCTATCGGCAATCATGAGCGATTTCCTCCATCGGCGCGTGCAGGCTCGTAGTGCCATGCAGTTCTGCGCAATGGCATGTCGATTGCTAACTCTCCCTGTGACAGAGACAGAAGGGTTGGAGCCCATACGATATGAATCGAGCCATCTATCCCATACTTTCCGGCGCAGTCGCCCAGGAAAAACAGCTGCAGGTCTTCGCCAACAATTTGGCGAACGTCAATACGGCCGGATTCAAACAAGACCAACAGGGTTTTCGCGGCCTCCTGGCTCGTGGCGGCTCGGTAGGGATGGGGGCCGCATCGAGCGGCATCACGTCAACCATTTCAACCAGACCGGCCGGCCCGACCGAACGCGTGTTTACCGAAGCGAACGGTATGCGAACCACCTTCGAGCCGGGACGGATCCGCATCACCGGCAATCCGCTCGACGTGGCCATTCAGACCGACGGGTTTTTTGAGGTCAAGACTGCGGACGGGGTGCGGTATACCCGCAACGGCATTTTCTCTCTCGATAGCCAACGACGGTTGGTCACGAATCTGGGACATCCGGTCATGGGCACGAAAGGTGAGATCAAGGTGCCGGCGGGAAACATTCAGATCAACGCCGAGGGCGGGATCCAAGTCGATGGCAACTCGATCGGTACGATCAAGGTGGTCGAATTTCCCCCCAATGAGATGCCGCAGAAGTTTGCTGAAGGATTGTTCACCGGCGGCAAGCCGACCGTCTCCGCGAAACCGCAGCTCCAGTCGGGGCATATCGAAGAATCGAACGTCAATTCATTGAGCGAAATGGTGAAGATGATTCAGGGCATGCGGAGTTATGAATCGGCGCAGAAGCTCATTCAGACGCTGGACCATATGACGGATACGGCCATCCAGGATCTCGGCCGGGTGCAATAGGAGGAGTTCTATGATTCGCGCAATGTGGACGGCCGCGACCGGCATGACGGCCCAGCAACTCAACGTCGACACGATCGCCAACAACCTGGCGAACGTGAACACGAATGCGTTCAAGCGCAGCCGGGCGGAATTCGGCGACCTGCTCTATCAGATTCAGCGCCTGCCCGGCACGAACGCGTCGAACGTCGGCGTCTTCCCCGTGGGCGTCCAGGTCGGCGGCGGCGTACGTCCCATTACGGTGGCCAAGGAATGGATGCAGGGGAACATGCGGCAGACGAGCAATGACCTCGATCTGGCTATCGACGGCGCAGGATTCTTTCAAGTCGCGCGACCGGACGGCACGATCATGTATACGCGTAACGGCTCGTTCAAGCGCGATAACGTCGGCAATCTGGTCACCGGCGACGGCGACCAACTCACCCCGGTCATTACCATCCCGTCCGGCGCGCTTAAAATCGATATCGGCCAGGACGGCACCGTTTCCGTATTACTCCCCGGCGTCACTCAGGCGTCGCAGGTGGGACAGATTCAGCTGGTCCGTTTCGACAATCCCTCCGGTCTTGTCGCGATGGGCGGTAATTTGTTCCTCGACAGTTTCGCGTCGGGACCGGCCCAGCAGGGAACCGGCGGATTTTCTACCGGTTTCGGCACGCTGCAACAGGGATTTCTGGAAAGTTCCAACGTCAATCTGGCGGAAGAGATGGTCAACATGATCATCGCCCAACGGAGTTACGAAATTAATTCGAAGACGATCCAGGCATCCGACGAGATGATGCAGATCGCCAATAATTTGCGCCGGTAATCGGCGCCGTACCTTGAACCAGAGGTGATACCTGTGAATCGAGCCGGCTGTATCTGTGTGGCGACCATCGGCCTGTTGGCGAGCGCGGTTCTTCCCGCGGCGGCAGGGGAGCGGGCTCCGATTCGGCCTCTGTTCCGGGTGCATGAAGCCCTGCTGCAAAGTGCCCACAGTCTTCCGCTGACTCGTGGAAAACGCACCATTTATCCGGATCAGATTCGCGGAGTGATTCGCGATTTCGTCAAGCGTGAACTCGCCGGGCGAGCCGTTGATTGCCAGGTCTCCCTTGGCGACCCTCAACAGCCTATCACCGTGCCGTCCGGGACGATGGACCTGCAAGTCAGCACGAATCACTCAGAAGAACCGCTGGGTCGTCGGGTGTTCCAGATTCATCTCACCGTCAACGGCCGGTTTATCAAAACCATCGAGGCCACGGCGGATGTCGCCGCAATCGTTGAAGTGATGGTCCCGGTTCGTGCCATCAAGGTGGATGAGGAAATCGCCGCGGACGACGTGGCAACCGAACGCCTCGTGCTGTACGACCTGAAACAACCGTTCGCCACGAATCCGGCCGACGTCGTCGGCAAAGCGGCGATCCGTCCGTTGCCGCCCCAAAACGCGATCCGGCTGACATCGGTGCGACGCCCGTTTGCGGTGCACAAAGGCGATCGGGTGACGATCGAGGCCCGGCAGGGCGGACTCTCCATTCAAACCGTGGGCGTGACGAAATCGCATGGTGAACTGGGCCAAACCATCACCGTGTCCAATGTCGATTCCGGCAAAGATCTGCGCGCAACCGTCGTGGGTCCGGGGGTGGTCCGTGTCAGCTTCTAATTCCACGTTCACCATTCATCAGCACATCGGATTCCTGCTCTGCGGGCTTGCGCTCGTCGTCCTGCCGAGCTGTTCGAGTTCATCCCCCGCGAAGCCCACGAAGGCGGAGTTGGCGAAAATGCCGCCCCCTAAGACGACCGGTTCGTTGTGGCAGGAAGAGAACGGGCGGGCCTATCTCTATGAGGACCTGCGCGCTATGCGCGCCGGCGACATCATCACGATTTTGATCTCCGAAAAACACAAGGGGTCGAAGAGCGCGGACACCAGCGCGGAAAAAGACTCCACCGTGTCGAACGGAATCGGAGGCACGGGCATGGGCTACCTCGGCCTTCCGGGTATTCGACTCGGGGGAGAAGCCAAGCGGGGATTCGGCATCGACGCCAGCGCCAAAAACAAGTTCGGCGGAAAAGGCGCCACGAATCGCGAAGACACGTTGACCGGCACCATCTCTGCCATTGTGACCGAAGTGCTGCCCAACGGTGATTTGCGGATCGAAGGGCGGCGCGAAGTGACGGTCAACTCGGAGCGACAGATCATGACGATCGCCGGCATCGTCCGCCGTGTCGACGTCAACACCAAGAACACCGTGCAATCGAGCGCCATCGCTGATGCGAAAATCGAATATTCCGGCCTGGGCGTGGTCGACGATGTGCAACGGCCGGGTTGGTTTGTCAGGATTCTGGATTGGGTCTATCCCTTCTAATGACCGAACGAGTAGGACCGACAGGAGCGAGACAGGAGTCACTATGACGAAGCCACGCAAACAACAACGGGCGATGATCATGCAGTGTTTTCGTCTCATGCTGTCGAGCGGGGTCCTTCGGACGCCCTCGATGGATCCGGAGCTTCTGGCCCGTCCATGGACGCCGCCGCCCCCGAAGCCGGCGCCGTTTGCGGAACCCCGTCAGCAGATCAGTCCCTGGTTTCGCCGCACTGCGGTGGGCATGCTCGCCTTTCTGACCATCTCCTTCTTCAGTGCCTCGCT
>DAONAB010000015.1:11214-21080 GCA_035400805.1 Nitrospira sp.
TTTGTTAAACCGGGCATGACGCTCGATGCGGTGGTCTCTTCCATGGCGAACGCCAAGAGCCTTCAGGGCGGCACCTTGCTGTTGACCCCGCTCAAAGCGCCGAACCAACAAGTCTTCGCGGTTGCGCAGGGGCCGGTGTCCATCGGCGGGTTTTTAGGCGGAACGGGCGGGGCCGGCGGGGCCACAGTCACGAAGAATCACCAGGCCGCAGGTGTTGTACCGGCCGGCGCCATCGTCGAAAAAGAATTGGTCGTGGATATCGACCAGTGGGATACCGTGTCGGTCCTTTTGCGGCATCCGGATTTCACCACCGCGATTCGCACCGCCGAGGCCATCGACGGGACGTTTGGCAAGGGGACCGCGGTGCCGGTCAATGCCGGTCTCGTAAAAACCACGCTGCCGTCGACCTTCCAGGGACGGGTGGTGGAATATATCGCGACGATGGAAGGATTAGATGTGAGTGTGGACGTGGCGGCCAAGGTGGTGGTGAATGAACGCACCGGCACGGTGGTGCTGGGCGAACATGTCCGCCTTTCCACCTGCGCCATTTCGCATGGCAACCTCACCATTTCGGTGAAGAACACGCTGAACGTGTCGCAGCCTCCGGCTCCCTTGATCGGATCCACCCAGGGCCAGACGACCGTGACCCCGGATGTGCAGACCGACGTGGCTGAGGAGCAGTCCCGGCTGATTGTTGTAGACCAGACCGTCACGCTCGGGGAGGTTGTGCGGGCACTCAACGCCGTCGGCGTGACGCCGCGTGACCTGGTCGCCATCCTGTCGGCGCTGCGTTCGGCGGGAGCACTTCAAGCCAATCTTGAGATCGTGTAAGGAAGACACAACCGATATGGACATCAAAAATCTCCTGAGCGGACAACTTGATCTGGCCCAGATGAATGCCACCCAGCCTGCCGGGCTCGACCGGGTCCAAGGGCAGGGACAGGCAGGGCAGAAATCCACTGAAGCGATGCACAAAGCCGGACAGGAGTTTGAGGCCTATTTCATCTCCTATCTTATTGGAAAGATGAGAGAAACTGTTCCAAAAGGCCTTCTGGACAGGAAGGGCGAGCAGGTCTGGTACTCCTTGTACGACCAGGAGATTGCCAAGCTGGCGACACAGGCTGGAGGCATCGGCCTCACGGCGTTTGTGGATGCGTACGTCAAAAAAAACAAATAAATCGACCGGTTCTCCTAAAGTTCCCGGCCGACCCCGCCGATAGAGTACTCGACGAGGGGACAGCCTACGGAACACCCTGCGAAGGGGAGGAGAAGCAGTCATGGAGATCTCTAACAATGGCCGGGCCGCAGATCTCGCGAAAATTCTCTTAGGCGTTCAGGAGACAGACCGGACACAGAACAAGAAAAGCGTCTCCCAGACCACGCAGTCGCAAGACCGCGTGCAGATTTCTGAGCGAGCCAAGGAACTTCAACGTCTACGGGTGGCCGCAGAACAGCCGGATCAGGAACGTGATGCACGAGTCGGCCAGATCCAGCAGTCAGTCGAAGGGGGCACGTACAACGTCGACGGCAAAAAAGTTGCGGATGCCATCATTCGTAACGTCTTGACGGACGCGGTCCTGTAACGAGTCGCTTCACCGGCTCGACCCTTCGCTCGCTGTCCTCGTAGGCCGGAACGTCACTGTCGAGGAGGAAGCACGGTGTCGACCCTCGCGAAACATACTCCCACAGAATCAGATCTGCTCGTGCAGGGCATGCTCGACAAGATGCTCGTATTCCAGGCCTTGCTTCTGGAGGAGCAGGACGCGATCCGCTCCCTGTCGTTCGGCCAATTCACCGCTGTCACGACGCGAAAAGCTCAACTTCTGGATGAGATTCGAGACTTGGAGCAACAGCGGCGCCACCGAGCGTCGATCGACCTGTCTCAACAGGGGGCGCGGACCACGATGGAAGCCAGGTTGATTGCAGCCATCGGCGAGACCGATCGATTGAATCGATTCAATGCCGCACTGATTGCGCAGTCTCTTGAATTCTTGCACGGCGCCCTCAAGCGTTGGCAACGGTCTCCGCAATCGGCTGCACTCTATTCATCGTCCGGTACCGCGGTGGCGGACGGCGCCGGTCTGGTGAGAGCCAAAGGATAACGAGTGGTCGTATGTCAGGATTAAACGGACTATTCGGGATGGGCTCCAACGCGCTGGCCAGTTTCCAGCGCGCGATGTCCGTCACCGGGCAAAACATCGCCAACGTCAGCACACCCGGCTACTCGCGCCAGGAAGCAGTGCTCACCGAGACCCTTCCCGAGAACGGACGCCCCGGCCAGATCGGCACGGGTGTGCAGGTCTCGGAAATCCGTCGTTCTGTCGACAGCTTTGTCGAACAGCAACTCTTGAACTCCAATGAGCGAATCGGGCAGTTCGGCGCATCGCAGAAGGCCCTCTCACAAATTCAGATTCTGTTTAATGATGCGAACGATCAAGGCCTCGCGGCGGGGCTCAACGAGTTCTTCAAGGCCTGGCAGGATGTCGCGACCAATCCCGCCGACCTGACTGCACGCACGGTGCTCCTCACCAAGGCTGACGGTCTGACGAAAGTGCTCAACCAGGCGTCATCGCAGCTGTCGGCGCAACGGATCTCTCTCGACGGACAAGTCGGAAGCAGCATCAACGACATCAATGGCCTGGCCAGTAAGATCGCCGACCTCAACGCCCAGATCAAGTTGACCGAAGTGGGCGGGCAGCAAGCCAACGATCTGCGAGACCAACGAGGCCGGTTCCTGAATGACCTTGCCGGCCTGGTTGATATATCTTCAATCGAAGATGGAAACGGGCAGGTCACCGTATTTGTCGGGGTCGGCCAGGTCCTTGTAACAGACCGCACCGCGTTCAAACTCACGGGCGTTCCCGACGCGACCAACGGCGGATTGCTCGACGTGCGGTATGACGGAGGGACCGGCCCCAATACGGATATCACCTCGTCGATCAGCGGCGGCCGTCTCAAGGGTCTGCTCGATGCGCGGGATACCACGGCCACAGGCCTGCAAACGTCTCTCGACACCCTCACGTCGCAACTCGTTTCCCAAGTGAACACCCAGCATAAACTGGGGTATGGATTGGACGGGTCCACGACGCAGGACTTCTTCACGGCGACAGGCACCACGGCGGGCACCATCAGCATGGCGCTGACGGACCGGCAGAAAATCGCCGCCTCGTCGACAGCCGCCGGCGTGCCGGGGAACAACGTCAATGCCCTCGCCTTGGCGAATCTGCAAACGGCGTCGGTCGCGGGTCTGGGTAATACGACGTTTCAAAGCTACTATGGCGCAATGGCCGGGAGCTTCGGTGCAACGCTTCAAGGCGCCACGCGGGACCTGCAAGGGCAGGAGATTCTGCACGATCAATTGCTGGCCCATCGGGCGGAAGTCTCCGGGGTGTCGATGGACGAAGAGTTAATCAATATGTTGAAGTATCAGCGTGCGTTTCAAGCAGCCTCGAAGCTGATCACCACCAGCGACGAAATGTTGCAGACGATCTTGTCCTTGAAGCGGTAACCGTCTTCTCACTTTACCGGGAGCAGGTCTTATGAGAGTCGCCGACCAACAGATGTACAACACCCTGCTCGGCAATCTCCAACGTTCTCGGTTGCAAATGCTGACCTCGCAGGAACAGGTCTCCAGCCAACGACGGGTCTCGACTCCCGAGGACGATCCGAGCTCCTATGGCCAGATCGTCCTCGACAAGTCCGCGCTGGCCCAGACCAAGCAATGGATTCGCAATATCGACTTCGGCACGTCGCGGGTCAATGCCGCCGATCAGGCGTTAGGGCAGGTCCAGACCATCATCACGCGCGTACGCGAATTGACCATTCAAGCCAGCAGCGATACGACCTCCGCGGAAGGCCGCCAATCGATCGCCAAGGAGGTCCGCCAACTCCAACGTCAATTGGTCCAACTGGGCAATACGGAAGTGGCGGGACAGGCCGTGTTCGGCGGAACCAAAACCAATGTCACGCCCTACGTGGTGACCACCGGCGATACGGTAACCTATCAAGGGAACACGGAAACGCAGTCGATCGCCGTCGGCGAAAATCAGACCGTCCAGATTCTGGTTCCCGGCAGCAGCATCTTTACCGGCGGAACCACGAACATGTTCGACTCCCTCCGGGACCTGCTCACGGCGCTCGAAAGCAACAATCGCTCAGGCATTCAAACCGCAATCGGCAATCTCGATCTGGCGACCGCACAGATCAGCGATGCCCAGGGGACGGTGGGGGCCTTAGCCAATCGTTTGCAAGTCACCCATGACGCGCTGGATACGGCGACGCTGACGATTTCCAAGGCCATTTCCGACAATCAAGACGCCGATCTCGCCACGGCCATCAGCCAATTGAGTCTTCAGCAGGTCGCCGTGCAGGCCGCCAGCCAGACCTTCAGCAAGATTTTTGATGCCTCGTTACTCAACTATCTGCCGTAACCGACGCTTAAGTTCATACTCACCGGAACCGATATACCCAATGTACCTGTATTCACACGCCAAGGAAGGCTTGTATGCTGGTCTTAACACGACGTCGGGGAGAGGGCGTCACGATCGGTCCCGATGTCCGCATTGTGGTGCTTGGCATCAAAGGCGGGCAGGTCAGACTGGGGATCGAAGCGCCGCCCAATGTGCAAGTGCATCGCGATGAAGTGCATGCGAGGATTCAAGACGAGAATCGCATTGCCGCAGGGCCCGGGGTGATTCCTCTGGAAGCCTTTCGTCAGCTGTCGAACAAAACGGGGCGCCGGGGGAGCTGAGAACCATCCATGAAGTGTCAGTCGACCAGATTCGGAACCTTCGAGGTGAGCGACGACACGTTATTGGTGTTTCCATCCGGCATTCTGGGATTTCCCGACTGGACCAAATACGTCCTGCTCGACCATGATACGGATGCGCCGTTCAAATGGTTGCAGTGCGTCGAGGAGCCTCAGTTGGCCTTCGTCATTCTCGATCCGGCGCTCTTCAAGCCGGACTACCAGGTGACCATTCCTACAGATGCACTGATCGAAATCCAGAAGCAGGGCGACGACGAGTTGTCCGTCGTCACGATTTTGACCATCCCTTCCGATGACCCGACCGCGGTGACCGCCAACCTGCGCGGCCCGTTGATCATGAATCATCGCACCAGGTTGTGTAAGCAGCTGGTGTTGCCGGAAGATCTGCCGACCCGCTATCCGCTCTTTGCCGTCCCCCCCGCGGCGAGTGCTCAGCCGACTTCTCACCCCCCGCAAGCCTCAGCACGCTCAGCTGCCTGATCTCCTGCATTTCTTCGGACCTTGCAGGAGCTTCTCATCGAGCGATCGACGCAATCTCCAGTCACAATGGCGACGCTGTTCGCGGCTATGTCCCTGGAAAAACGCGCTCACTGCTGGTCAGTGGGATTGATCTGGCGGGATAGGACGGCTACTAACTCCTGCACGGTGCGATCCAAGCGGACAAGGAGACCGGGGGCTTCGGTGAGGGTGCCCAGGCGTCCGGACGCTTCCAGCTGACTGGCCAACAACACGACATCGGGTGCACACAGATTTCCCGCCGTGCCTTTGAGACTGTGAGCCGCTCGCTCGAGCGCCACCGCATCTGCCTGGCCTATGGCAGACTCGATTTCCTTCATCATGACACTATGGCGATCGAGAAACAGCCGGATCAATTGATCGAACAGCTCGGCATCTCCACCAATGTTCGCCAACATCGCGCCTGCATCGAACACCCGCGCGTCTGTTTTGCTCATGTCCCGGGCAGGCGCGGGGGGTGTCACTTCGGCGACAGCCTTCGCCGGAGCCCATCGTTGGAGGATGATGCCAAGATCATCGGTCTTCACCGGCTTGGTGACATAGTCATCCATACCGGCAGCCTTGCATCGTTCACGATCACCGGGCAGAGCGTTGGCCGTCAATGCGATGATCGGTATGTGTGCGCGGGTGCGAGCCGCATCCGGTCGTTCTTCCTGAGCGCGGATGAGCCTCGTGGCTTCGTACCCGTCCATGGTGGGCATCTGGCAATCCATAATGATCGCCGCATAGACTTCCCGTTCAAACGCCGTGACGGCTTCCTGGCCATTCGATACCACGTCAGGTTGATAGCCGAGGCGGTCCAGCATGCGAACAGCCAGCTTCTGATTGACGACATTATCTTCGGCCACAAGAATACGGGGGCGTGGCGATTGTTCAGCCAGGGTGTGGCGCGTGATGAGCGTCGGCGAGATCGGTTGCTCCTTGCCGGTCCCCACCGCCGCAGCCGGCAGCTTGTGCTGTGCTCCGAACACCACACGAAGGCACCCTTGCAGCTGATCATGCCGGACCGGCTTCGTCAGATAGGCGGTAAATCCGGCTTTACGTGCCCGCTCTGCATGCCCGGGTTGAATCAGCGAGGTCAGGACCACCAGTCGAACCCCGGCGCCATGTTGATGAGCCCGGATGTCCTGAGCCAATTGGAGCCCATCCTTGCCGGGCATCAGCATATCCAGCACGGCGACATCATAGGGTTCGCCTTTGGCCGCTGCCTGTTCCAGCATCTCCATCGCTTCCGTGGCATTCCGTGCCTGCCCGTCGTGCATGCCCCATCCCGAGACCAGGTGGTGCAGAATCGTTCGATTCGACTCATTGTCATCGACAATGAGAATCCGGCGACCGCTCAGCTCGGCCGAGGGAACGATGGCAGGTTGACAGACCGCTTGCTTCTGGAAGAGAGCCGTGCACCAGAAGGTGGTTCCTTCGCCGGGACGGCTTCGGAGGCCGACCTGGCCGCCCATGAGTTCCACGAGTTGTTTCGAAATGGCCAGTCCAAGTCCTGTGCCGCCGTACTTGCGTGTCGTGGAACTGTCGGCCTGGGTAAACGCCTGAAACAGGCGTCCCTGCACTTCCTCGCTGATGCCGATGCCGGAGTCCGTCACTTCGAACTTGATCATCACCCCGGCCGACGTGTCACTCTCCAGGAACGCTTGCAGCGTGACCTCACCCTGCTCGGTAAACTTCACCGCGTTTCCGACAAAGTTGGTGAGCACTTGCCGCAAACGGCCCGGGTCTCCGCATAACGCATTGGGGACGGCGGCGTGCACCAGGCCGGTGATTTCGAGACCTTTCCGTTGCGCCCGCTCGGCGAACTGCGACAGGACGTCTTCCACCGTGGTACGGAGCTGGAAATCCAGCGTTTCCAATTCCAGTTTGCCGGCTTCGATCTTGCTGCATTCCAGGACATCATTGATCAGGGACAGTTGCGCTTCGCCGCATTGCTGAATGGTTTGCGTAAACGAGCGTTGCTCTTCCGTCAGCGAGGTATCCAGCAGCAGACTGGCCATGCCGATCACCCCGTTCATCGGCGTGCGCAACTCATGCGTGATCATGGCGAGAAACGACGATTTCGCGCGTGCCGCGGCCTGCGCCTGCTGCAGTGCCTGGTCGAGTTGACGATTGCTTTCGCGAAGATGGTCCGCGGTGGCGTTCAGTGCGCGATGTGTCGCATGCACTTCACCGAGGTCGATTCCGTAGGCGCGCACGAGTTGATTGCTGGGGACCGGGCACAGCGTCCAACTGTAACAGGCTTCGCCTCTGACGACTTCCTGTGACGTCACCGTCCGCCCTTCAAGGAGACATGTCGCCACCAGTGCAGGAAGATTGTCCGGGAGGATATCCGGTTTCCCGTTCGGGTCGTATCCGAATCGGCAGAGGACCTCCACCATGGCGGGATTCACATACAAGATATTGCCACTCCGGTCGATTTCCACGATCGGGTAGGGACTCTCTTCGGCCACAGTGGCCAGACGGTCCCGATCCTGCTCCAGCTCGCATTCCCGTGAGATGTCGCGGAGCGTCAGGAGCGTGGAGACGGAGGGAATGCCTGACAGACGCAGTTGCTCCCACTCGATCACCGTGAGGGGAGGCGCATCCGCCGGGTCTTGCTCCGCATCATCAGGCGAAGCCGTGGCAAGGCCTGCCTGAAATTTCAGCACCCCCGTGGAGTGTAAGGAATTGTTCAGTTCGAGTGGCTGACCGATTAGTTCCGACAGCACCTTGCCCGCACAATCAGCCGGTGATCGGTGCAGCAGACGGGCCGCGATCCGGTTGGCGAAAACGATGCTGTGATCCGGAGCCAGCAGGCAGATTCCCAGCGGGATCGCATCCCAGAGGAGCCCCATGGCTTCGGGCGCCGGCGGAATGCCGGCAGGAGGTTGCGAGGAATGTGAACGCGACTGTGACGGTCGGCTCATACTTATGCCCCACCTACGGCGACATCGAGGTATTGTGGGAGATCGATCTGTTCCTGCGCGGGATCCAACGCACGCAGAATCGTGCGCGCGGGTTGATCGGTAGCCTGATTTTGGAGATCGCTCTCGATAGGCGGAGTCTGAATCTCGCCATCGGGTCCTCGAATAATCCGGATCCGCGGGCGCAAGCGGTCTTCATGATTGAGACCGATAACCACCGCGCATTCGTTGGTATTCAGCTTGATGAGGCTTCCGAGCGGGTAGACACCCAACATCTTGATAGCGACCTCGACCAGATTTTTATCGTATCGGCCTTTGGCGCCCAGCACAAACAGTTGGCGAATGGCATCGTGAGGCAACAACGGCGCGCGGCCATATCGGGATGTGACCAGATCGTCGTACGTATCCGCGAGGGCCATTAATTGAGCAAGCGGGAAGAGCCCTCCCGGTTTGACACTCTTCGGAAATCCGCTTCCATCTTGAAATTCATGGTGTTGCGCAATGATCTGGGAAACCGCTTCGGGGAGTGAGTCGATCTTCGACAACACCGTGGCGGCCAGCTGCGGATGTTGTCGCATCAGCACCTGTTCCTGCTCGGTCAAGGGCGAGGTTTTTCGGTACAAATTGCGGGGGAGCCGGACAAACCCGATATCGTGCAGCAGTGCTCCGAGCCCGAGCGCCTCCATCTCGCTTTCCGTGCAGCTATTCTCAACAGCCAGGATCAGCGTTAAGACGCAGACATCCATACCGTGGTTGGCAAGCGTGCCATCGAAGCGGCGCATTTTATCCAGACAAAACTGGATCATCATCGCTTCCGGTTGTTCGACGATCTGTTGCAGCAGTTTGCTCACCACCGGTTTAAGCGCCGCGATCTTCGGTGGCTGGCCGGCCTCAATGTCGGTGAACACCCGTTCGACCGCTTCCATGGCTTCTCGATAGGTCGCCGCGGCTGGTTCAGTGTGCGACGGATGGCCGTTCGAGGACGCTTCCATGGTGTCAGCAGACGCCGACGGCGTTTCTGGCACAGGAGGAGGCGCCGCCTCTGCGGCGACAGGTGCTGCTCCTGCATCCAGGCCTCGTTCCGTATCGATGGTGACGATCTGAATGCCGTGTCGTTTGAGTTGCACGATGTCATCGGGATTGGAGACCAGCCATTTATGAAGCAGAAACGGCGTCCTGTACCAGGGTTGATCCAAACCTGCGATAAACATTCCGACGGTGAGCTGATCAATGGGGATACGTTTTGTCGAAGCCATGTCAGAGTTGTGCCCAATCCTCAAGAGGCCTGTGCTGATTCCGGACCATGTGGTTTCTGTCGTTTACCTATCGGTCGATGTCAGGCCGGTCTTTACTCGAGGAGAGGGACAGCGAGGGATGCAGACTTCAGATTCTGAAGGCATCTGCCGATAGGGCTGAGAGGGGTACGTCTATGCCTTGCACTGCCGACGTGGGGAGACTTCATGAGTGATCTCATCGTGCACCGCCATCCGGCTTCGTTCCTCGAAGTCGGACTTTCGCTGCAACTGAGTCTGCCCACCGAAGGCACCGGAGCGCAGTACGGCGCGTCCGTCCTGGGATGGAAAGATCGCAGCTGGATCGTCTCTGAATGGCCGTTTCACTTCGGGCAACCCGTTCCCTGCGCTGCGGGAACGCCCTGTCTGCTGCGATACATC
>DAONAB010000016.1:0-21040 GCA_035400805.1 Nitrospira sp.
ATGAATGCCAATGCCGGCGCCCGGCCCTGCTCGATGAGTCGGCGACACTCCCCGGTTAACCGGCCCGGTCACAGATCCGCACAAAGCTTCGAGGGTTTTCTTGAGATACGCTGCTGGAAGCGAAGGGAAGCCGCAGGCTACGAAGAGGAGGTGCCCAGTCCAGACGGATGACGTTGTTCGATAAAATGTCCGATGGCCGCACGTGTCACCAAGCCCAACAATTCACCGTCCTGGACGACGACCAACCGTTCAGCCCCGACCGCCATCATCTGCTCCAATGCCTGCATGGCCGACAGATCCGGCGAGACGACCATGTCGTCACTGGAGGGTTGCATGATGTCGGACACGCGGCGATAGGCCCACAGGGAATTTCTGACCGACTGAATATCACGAACCGCCACCACTCCGACCAGGCGGCCTTCGTGCACGACGGGAAATCCCCCATAGCCGTATGGCAGGAAGTATTGGTTGACCGCTTCCTCAAGAGAGAGTTCCGGAGAAAGAGCCACCACATTTCCAACCATCAGCTCACGAACGGGCACCGACGCCAGAGAGGCGCGAATGGCCGCCTGTTTACGACTTCCCCGCGCCGCCGTAAACAGGAAGGCGCCCAGCAGCACGATCCACCCGCCGCTGCTCGCAAGGGCACTCGACGTCGTCCCTGACAGCGCCCCGACAACTAGGAGCGCGCCAAAGAGCCCGAACGTGACGCCGAACAACAGTCCTACCAAAGCCGCTTGGCTCGTCGCTCGATAATAGTCCTTGCTCCAAGCCCAGAGTCCCGCCCGCAAGGCGCGGCCTCCGTCCAGCGGAAAACCCGGCAGGAGATTGAACAGGCCCAACTGCGTATTCACCATGCCGAGCAAGGTGCCCAAAGCCATCAATCCATGCAGAGAGGGCTCGGCGGGGAACGATTCCAATACCGCAACGCTCCCGAGGGAGATGCCGGCCAGCACAAAACTGACGAGCGGACCGGCGATCGCAATCAGGAATTCCGCCCGCGGATGGGGAGGTTCTTTTCGCATCTGCGCCACCCCGCCGAAGATGAAGAGCGTAATCTGCCCGATAGGAATCCGGTAGCGCAGCGCCACCAACGAATGACCGAGCTCATGCAGCAAGACGGATGCAAACAACAAGAGCGCCGCCACGCCACCCATCGCCCAATAGCGGGGCTCGGACAAGCCGGGAAGCGTGTCCGGCAGATAGCCGGTCGCCAGCGACCAGGTCATGAAGAAAAATACGAACAGCCAGGAGGCATGCACATGGATGGGAATACCGAACATCCGCCCGATTTTCCAATCTGGACCTTGCATGGTTTCACCGTAGCAGCCACCTGGATAAAGCGTCAACTATCGCGGATACACGCCATCGGGTATACTGCGCCATGCGCCGGAAGGACTGCTGGATCGGAATCGCGGGATTGTGCCTGTTGAGCCTCATCACGGAGGCCGGGCCTGTAGCGGCACAGGTCATCAAATCCGGGCCTGCCTCTTGCCCTGCCGTAGCACTGACCTATGATCTCTGCCCCGTTCGGACCGCCTCGGGATTCGACCGGGAGCTGATCGACTTCCTCATTGAGCACAAAGTGCCCACGACCTTCTTTATGTCCGGCCGGTGGATGACCAAACACGACGCCGAGGTGAAACAGCTGCTCGCCGTGCCTTTTTTCGAAATCGGCACTCATGGCGACGTGCATGCGCACCTCCCGATGCACGACGTCGAGGAGCAGCAACAGGAAATCATGGGGCCGGTGCGTCTCCTCAAGACCAAATACGGGCGACCGGCCACACTGTTTCGGCCCCCCTATGGTGAATATAACGACGAGACCGTGGACGCCGTGAAGGCCCTCGGCCTGCGTTTAATTCTATGGAATATTGAATCCGGCGACCCCGATCCCGCCTTGAGCGCCGAGGCGATCTTGACCCGCGTGCAGAAACGACTCAAACCGGGCAGTGTCATCGTCCTGCATGCCAATGGAAAAGGGAAACATACCCGTGAAGTGACGGAGGCTCTGGCCGGACATCTCTTGCCCGACAAGGGTCTCACCCCCATGACCGTATCGGATCTGCTGCGATGCAACCAATCGACAGTCGCGCCCACACCATAATCCGCGACATGCGTGAAGAGGATCGCGATGCCGTAATCGGCATCCTGACCAGCTCCGACCCCTGGAAACGCCTGGGGTTTACGGCTACAGACTGGCTGCGGATCTTTGCGCCGGTGCCGGCAGGCAGAGACACGTTCATTCTGGATGTGGAAGGAACCGTCCTGGGGATTGCCATCGTGCGCCGGAAGTTTTTGTTCGGCGACTATCTCGAGTTACTCGGGATCGCTCCTTCAGCGACCGGTCGTGGATTTGGCAGCAGTCTGCTGTCCCACATCGAATCGCTCACCTTCGCACGAGCCACGAACCTGTTTGCTTGTGTCTCGGATTTCAATGACGCCGCCCGCGCCTTCTATCGCAAGCAGGGCTACAAGGAAATCGGGCCGATGCCCAATTTTCTCATCCCGGGATACGCCGAAATCCTCCTTCGCAAAACGGCCGGCCCGGCACGAAAGAACTAATGGCTCGTTTCTTTTCTTGCCAGAAGCTATACGCCATCTGCTATAAGCTCCTCCTATGAAGGTGACAAAGCTTCTCCATACGCGCATGCGCGTCAGCGACATGGATCAGACCATTCGCTTTTACCAGAACGTGTTAGGCCTGGAAGTGATGGACCGCAAAGTGTCACCACGCGGATCGCATTTGGCCTTTTTGAAAGTCCCGAACAGCGACGAACTCATCGAACTGTGCAGCTTTCCCGCGAGCGGTCCGGTAACCGTCCAGGAAGATCTGGTCCATCTCGCCTTCGAGGTCGAAAACCTGGATGAAACCATCCGGAGCCTGGAGTCCAACAGCATCCGGATTACCGACGGGCCCACGCGCACCTCCTCCGGCAGCCGGTTTATCTTTATCGACGCGCCGGACGGGTATGAAGTGGAACTCATCGAACGCCCGCCCGGGACGGCACTCGTGTAGGTGCCGGGCCGCCTCGATCCCGACACGTCACGCATCCCCTCCCCTCACCCGCTGACCTCTGCGAACCCATTGACGAATCTGAATCCGTCCACGTATTGTTTCCTCGCTTCACGTGTCACCATCGTCGACTGATAACAAGGAGAGTGCAGATGAAGAACGGGTTTTTTCGCGGGCACGGACTCGGCAACGACTATGTGGTCATGGACCCCAAGGAGCTCAGCTTTAGCCTGACCCCCGGCAAAATCCGCGGCATTTGCGACCGCCATTGGGGACTCGGCAGCGACGGTATCCTCGCGCTGGTTCCTTCGAAGAAGGCCGATTTCGGTCTGCGCATTTACAACCCGGATGGCAGTGAAGCCGAGAAATCCGGCAACGGACTCCGCATCTTCGCCCGCTACCTGCACGCCACCGGCAAAACGAAGAAGCGGGAATTCACCGTCGAGACCAAGGGCGGCCTCGTATCAATCACCCTCCATGTCGATCATCATGGAGATGCGGCGGCGGCCACGGTAGAAATGGGCCGAGCCACCTTTCAACCGGCGGCACTCCCCTGCACCTTACCCGTCGAGGAATTGATTCAGGCTCCCATCCAGGCCGCTGGCCGGTCATTGCAGTTTACGGGTGTCAGCGTCGGGAACCCCCACTGTGTCGTCTTCAAGAAAGCCGGTCAGGCTTGGACACGTGACGAACTCCTCACACTGGGACCGGCCCTGGAAAATCATCCGCTGTTTCCCAAGCGCACCAACGTTCAACTCGCCGTGCCCACCGGGCCAAAAGAAATCTTCATCCTGATTTGGGAACGCGGCGCCGGGGAAACCCAGGCTTCAGGTTCCTCCTCCTGTGCGGCAGCCAGCGCCGCCGTGAAGCTCGGTCTGGTGAAGGGGCCGGTCACGGTCAAGATGCCGGGGGGGACACTCAACATCCAGGTTGCGAAGGATTTCAGTCTGACGATGAAAGGCCCGGTGGCGGAAGTCGCCCGCGGCAGCCTCAGTCCATCGTTTGTGCGAGGGCTACGCTAAGAAGCGATCAGCGTCGGCCCGCAGCCTGAACGCCACGTTGCAGAGGATTTGCAACGGCCATTAGAATGACCCGCGACCCGGTTGCACCTGTTCTTTGGCTGACGGCTGAACGCTGACCGCTCATGGCTGACTCGTACGACACCCTGCAATCCAAGCTCGACCATCTCCCCGACCAGCCGGGTTGTTATCTCTTTCGCAATGCAAAGAAAGAGATCCTGTATGTCGGCAAAGCCGCCGTGCTGGCCGATCGGGTCCGCTCCTATTTCCAAAAAGGCAGCGACCAGACCCCCAAAACCAGCCTGCTCGTCAGTGAAGTCGCCGACCTCGAAACCATCGTCACCCGCTCTGAGCTGGAAGCGCTGATCCTCGAAAGCAATCTGATCAAGCGCCACCGCCCGCGCTTTAATATCGTCCTGCGCGACGACAAACAGTATCCCTATCTCCGGTTACCGATCAAAGAGCCGTTTCCCCGGCTCTCCATCGTCCGGCGTGTTCAAAAAGACGGGGCGTTGTATTACGGGCCTTACACCCCGGCCGGGGCACTTCGCGAGACGCTGAAAGTCATTCGCAAGGCTTTTCCGCTGGCCACCTGCGAAATCGACATCGACGGGCGAGCCGAACGGGCGTGCATCGAATTTGAGATCAAACGGTGTATGGCGCCTTGCACCGGCAATCAGTCCCGCGAGGACTATCACGTGATCGTCAAACAAGTCCGCCAGTTTCTCGAAGGGCGGGACCGGGAGCTCCTCGACAGTCTACGCGAGGACATGGAGTCGGCGGCCGAGCGGGAGGAGTACGAGGAAGCCGCCCGCCTGCGGGACCGCCTGTTTAGCGTCGAGCGCACGCTCGAGAAACAACGGATTACCCAGATCACCACCGCGGACCAGGATGTGATCGGGATCGCGCGGCAGGGCACGGCAGCAGACCTCCAACTCCTCTTCGTGCGCGGCGGCCTGCTCATCGGCCGGAAAGATTTCTTCTGGCCGCAGTCCGCCGACGCCCCTGATGAGGAACTCGTCCGTTCCGCCATCGAGCAGTTTTATAACAAGGAAGGGCAACCGCCGAAAGAACTCCTGGTCCCGACCGATCTCGTCGATGCCCCGCTCATCGAACAATGGCTGAGTGAGAAACGCGGCGATTCCGTGCGCCTCCTCACGCCGGAACGAGGCACGAAACATCAGCTGGTGCTGCTGGCGGAAGAAAATGCGGCCGCCGCCATTGCCGACCATCTCCGGAATGAAGCTCTGGATCGGCAGGCCACCGCAGAACTGAAACGCCTGCTTCGCCTCGACACCGTCCCTCGTCGCATCGAGGGATTCGACATTTCCAATATCATGGGTAATCAGTCGGTTGCCTCCCTCGTCGTCTGGGAAGACGGGCAGGCGAAGAAGTCCGACTATCGCAAATTTCGCATTCAGACGGTGGAAGGGGCCAACGACTTTGCCAGCATGCAGGAAGCGGTGATGCGACGATACGGCGCCACGGAGGATCTCGCACGGCCGGATCTGATCCTGATCGACGGCGGCCTGGGTCAATTGAGTGCCGCGCTCGAAGGGCTGAAACAGGTCGGCCAGGAGCAGATTCCGATCATGGGCTTGGCCAAAGCGCGTGGCGAAAAAGAGGAGCGGATCTTTTTACCCGGCCGGAAAAATCCCATCCTGTTGCGTCCGACCTCACCCGCCACGCATCTGGTTCAGCGCATCCGCGATGAAGCCCACCGGTTTGCCGTGACGTATCACCGGAACTTGCGGGGCAAAGCGTTGCTCTCCTCCGAACTGGACCAGATTCCCGGCATCGGCAAGATCCGCCGGGCTCGCCTCCTGAAACAATTCGGCAGCCTTCCGCAGATTGCCTCGGCCACCGATGAGCAACTCAAGTCGGCCGGCCTCGATATCATTACCGTCGCGGCTCTACGCAAAACCCTCACCCCGTCTTAGCCTCACACTGAGCAACGGCCTTCGAGGACGCCTCACCCTGTATGAGGTTCGATACACTCGTATCCGAATGGGTACGGTTGTGCGGCCCGGCCAATCACCTGTCGATGTGAGGCACCCATATTTTCCCCTTGCGCCACAATGATTTCATCGTTACGCTGGCCGCGCGTGACTCTCTACGTATCAGGTACGTAGATTGCCTTCCTTCAGATAGTACTGAACGATTTTGCAGACCAGGAGGCATCCCGATGAGGATGTGGCCCATCACCGGTATCCTGACCCTCGTCCTTCTTTCCGCCTGCACGACGCCGCCCGAAATCAAACAGGCACTCGCGACGAAAGACCAGGCCTACGCAGAAAACGAACGGCTCATGCAGCAGTATCGCGAGCTCGTCAGCCGGATCACCACGCGCCATCAGCTCTGGTACCGGCATGTCCAAACCAGACTGAAATTGAATCTGGCGCTGCAGTGGGCCACGACCAATCCTCGACTCATGGAGGTGGCAGATCCTGACCTGGCACAAGACGATGCCGCGCTGCTGGGTCCCGACGTGATGGCGGTGGTCAATCACATCCGCCTGAAGTCCCTGCCTGAGCGCAAAGGGCCGACCGGACAGCCCGTCTTCATGGCGGGTACGGGCGACATGAGCAATCTGATTCAGAACCTGCCTGAGTTGATCACCACGGTTGAACGATTGGTGGAGCAGGATTCAAAGAAGCCGACCGCTCTGGACCTGTCCGCCTTCGACCGGTATCGCACCAACGTCCAGGCCCTCCGCCGGATCAACGGCACGATCAAACACTACCTCGACATCGACGTCACCCTCGACCGGGGCGAGGTTCAATCCTTGGCCGAGGCGCTGCAGCAGACCGGAAGGAGCCTCCGATGATCGGACGCCACGTCTCCTTACTCGCACTCCTCGGGCTGCTCGTCGGGGCCCCCGGATGCCACTCGATCCACAGCGGATCTGTTCGCGACCTCATTCAGCTCGAAGGCACCAAGATCGACGCGGCTCAAACCAACATCGATACCTTTCAGAAGGAGACGGAAGAGCGTATCAAGCTGCTGGAGAAAGCACGCGCTGAATTGCATCAGAGTTACAAAGATCTGCAGACCGTCGAAGCCAAACATCGCTTTGTTCTCGGTGTCTTTCGGCAGACGACAAACAAAAAGGGCGACGCCGCCTATGCCACAGCCTACCTCCTCAGCCTGATTCACATGGCTGAGGCCCAGGGTCTGGAGAAAGCCGTCTGGGATCAGTTCGAAGAAGACTTTTGCGGGCTACGCGATACGGCCAATGCCTTGAACGATTCCTGGAAACGGACGGCCACCCTGCACGCAGAAATCCAGCGTTTTGCCAAGAAATCCGCCCTGGCCGCCGTGGATCCTGAACTCGTCGGCGCGTTGATGGACCAGACGCCAGGCGGCTCGGAACGGATCATGGAGATCCTCGACCATTCCCGCACCGTCAATGACGCCCTGGAGGAAGTCGTCGGGGCTCGGATTCTTCGCATCGGCGGATTGGATCGCGCCCAGGGGATGACCGCCGATCTCGTGGAACTCCTCGACCGCATGCATAGAGAAGAAGGACAGTAACGGAGGTCTCCATGAACCGCAGCATCGAGGGTGTAGTCACCTTTCTTCAGGACAACGACAATCTGATCAAGCAGCTGATGGAGACCGCCGAGTCCGCCACGACGCAGATCGAGCAATTGGCGACACAGGTCGACCACGCCCGGGAAGAGGCTCAGGTCTTGGTGGACCAACTGGGAGCGGCAGAGTTCAGCGTCGGGCGGGAAGACGACACCAAGGTGCGGCAGACCGCCTTGCTGGAAGCAGTGGCGACGCTACGGAAGAAATTCGAGACGTATAAAAACGATCCCTTGCGGCGCGGCATCTATGCAGCCGAGATTGCCAACCTGTACCTGCAGTTAGCCAATACCTATAACAACGAAACCGTCGCTCGTATCGTCCCGTTCGAAGCCGACGAAGTCGCGACCTACAAGGATCTGCTGAATAAGGCGATCCTGGACGCCGCTACCCGCAAGCGGCGCGCCGCCACCATCAAGGCCGCCGCGAACATCTCCAAATTGGCGCTTGGTGTAGCCGGGAAGCTGGCCTTGGTGTGACATGATGAACCGTTACACCGCCACATGGATGTCGCTGCCGTTGATGGTGGCGCTCGGGGCCGGCTGTACGCTCGATGCAGGCTCGCGGGGCCCATTTGGTCCGCAGGATCCGGAAACCGCCGTTCCCAAAATGGCGCTCCCTTCACAGATCCCTGCGAGGCATGTTCTTGCCTTTACGGCCGATGAAACCCCGGGCCGGCACCTCAAACCCAAGATGGCCGGTACGGTCGCGGACGCCGCCGTGAAACGGTCGCCGAACCCCAGTGCGATACTCACTGCGCCTGAGATCGCCGCCTTACGAAAAGCGGCTGAGTCTGATCCCCGCGTGGCCGCGCTGCTTGGCGACCGCTGGGGATTCATAGAGGCGAATAGGACCGCCCCTGAGGGCAAAATTGCCTTCGGCTGTTGTCGGGATGACGCACGCTTCGCCACACTCATCTACTTCAGCTACAGTCAGAACGTCGCCGTCGAGGTCCGCTTGAAGGAGCAGCGAGTCATCGATGCCGCCCGGCGCGGGGGCTATCTCCCGCCTGAGGGGCCGCAGGATGTCGAACGAGGCATCGCCTTGGCTCGCGCCGATTCGCGACTGGCGGGTAACGTGCAATCCCTACAGGGTCATGGGCTGTTGATGCAACCCGATATCGGCTTCTTCAAAAACGATCCCGGGTATGGACACCGCACGATTTGGATTACGTTTTCGCAAGGGCAGGACGGAGATCCGAAATTCTGGGCCGTGGTGGACCTGACCGACGACCGTGTGTTGGACGCAGGCCAAGAACCTTCCCGCTAGGCGAAAGGAACCGGAATGAATCGGATGGCAATCGGCTTCGCTCTATGGCTCGGCATCCTGACGATTCCGGTGACCGGCTCGGCGGACCCAGCCGCGGAACATGTGGAATGGGGGCGCTGGGCCCTCGATTATGAGGTTCGCGAGAACACGGGCCTCACGCTGCGGAACGTCTCCTACGGCGGGGAGCTGGTCTTGGGCAAAGCCAGCATGCCGGTCGTGCGGGTCAAGTATGTGAAAGAACGGGTCTGGTGGAATCCCTTCACCTGGTTCGGGTCCCGCGCCGACAGCGGCCGATGCGGTCCCTTTCAAGACCGGCTGCGCTGGCAGGATCTCGCCCCGATCGTCAACTGCGCGGACAACAAACTCTGCATCGACAGCGCCACCGTAAACGGCGTGAAGTGGTTGGAATTGGGCATCTACGCGCGAATCGGCGAATACCACCTGTATCAGGCGTGGCATCTCTCCGAGGATGGCGAGATGCGTCCCGTCCTCCATAGCCGCGGCCTCTCCTGCAACACCGACCACCATCACCACCCGTACTGGCGATTGGACTTCGATGTGAACGGGAACGGTCTGGATCAGGTCTTCGTGCATGACCAGGGCGGTCCTGACAACGGCTGGGGCCCGGGGTGGCGAAAATATACGAACGAACGAAACGACGTGAAAAGCCCGGCCACCCAACGCGTCTGGTTCGTGCGGGATCAGCCGACCGGGCATGGCGTCTGGATCCTGCCGGGCGACGGCTACCTGCCGCTCAAAGACGACGGCGAACGGGATGACTTCGGCGACCATGACGTGGCGATTCGACGCGCAAGCCCGACCGAAGATGTGCCGTGGACCTTCGGCGCCAGGGGCAACCTCGGGTACGACGAGGACAACCAGGGCGTCCAGGAGCAGGACGTGGTCGTATGGTACGTGGCGCATCTTCCTCACATGGCCGCCCTTGGCCCGACTAAATGGCTGACACTGGGCCCGACCTTAAAAATTCAACGATAACGCCTTCTTCTCCGCCCCTTTCCTCGCCGGACTGACTAAATACCTGCATTCTTCCCCGTTGCGCTTCAAACCTTAAGCACTCTATACTAGGTGCTGTTTACCCTAGATACCGTCCCTTCGGTCGCAGTACAATCAGCCCTTCTCACAATGATACAGCTGCCTCAACATGAACCACGGCCGAATTTTTGAACGCCTCTGGTTGTCTGTTCTCTGTGCGGCAACAGGATGCGTTCGCCGGAAAGAATTGGCATGAGTCAGCCGGCGTTTTCTCCAAAGGAGTTTCAGCGGCTCGGCGAGATCATGTACAACGCGCGCTCCGTCGACCGCAACGACGGGGTGTGGCAGCTGGTGTCGGCCGTTCAGCGGGTTATCCCATACGAATTCTCAGGATGCGGCGCGGTCGATCTGCTCCACGGAATCGATCCCTCACTCGGACATTCCACCTACCCTCGCGAATTCTGCCAACTGTATATGGGCCACGGACTCGCGGCGGATCCCGCCGTCAACCGTCTGCTCACGTCGGGCCAAACCGTCACCTCCAGCGCTGATGAACCGATGATCAACGAGCCGAGAGACATCACGTCGCTCAAGCTCGATTTCGGTATCAAAACCTGTCTTTCGGCAGGGGTGCGCGGGGACCATGGCGCCTGCTCCTACTTTGCCTTCAGCAATTTTGACGCCAAACAGGCCGATAAGTTGCGCCTCCTCCTCGACATTCTGACACCCCACTTTCACTTGAGTTATATGCGCTGCAAATCAGCGTGGACTCCGGATCGGCCGGCCCAGTCGCCGCTGGTGCTCAGTAAACGGGAAGAGGAAATTTTACGCTGGGTGGCGGCGGGCAAAACCAATTGGGAAATTTCTGTCATCCTCAAAGTCAGTTTGAACACGGTAAAATTTCATCTCAAGAATATCTTCCAAAAGATCGGTGTCGAAAACCGGTGGAGCGCCATTGCCTATTGGCAAAATGGCGAGCAGCATCGCGTCATTCTCCCCTCGGCGCCCAGTGACGATCGCCCCCC
This sequence comes from Nitrospira sp., assembly GCA_035400805.1. Taxonomy (GTDB): domain Bacteria; phylum Nitrospirota; class Nitrospiria; order Nitrospirales; family Nitrospiraceae; genus Nitrospira_A. Next base: position 10,911 of record DAONAB010000016.1, read on the forward strand.
GTCCGGTTCCAATCGCCCGACCTAACTGCATCATGCATGTCGATCCGCGCGCCGCCCAGTCCGTCACTCTCTGACCGACCCGGGACGGAGCCTTCGCCTACCCCGATGGGTAGGTGACGCCGAACCATACCTCTCGTACAGTCTGCCCACACATAGGTCGCGCACAACGCGACATCTCAGCATGACGAACCACTGTCACTGATATGACCGGCCGGGGCCGAATGGCCCCAGGAAAACCGGAAGGAGAGGCCCTATGAAGCAGCTTGCCGCACATCCTGCAGCAATGGACGCAACATTGACCCTGCTCGACCTCCTACAACAGCGAAAGACCCGTCGCTTCGGCCGCGGCATGACCCTGCCGGGCGGTCCGCTGCAATACACGAGTCACCATGAGCCCATCCCACTCAGCCGGGAAGAGGAACGATATCTCATCTATGCGGCGATCGGCCGCTCAGGACGCAACCTCGGCGACATGCAATTTGTCGGGCGCCCGGGAACGAGCGTCGGGCAGGGCAATGCGTTGATGAATTTCACCAGTCGCACGGTCCCCAGCCCGTGCTCCGCACAGACCACGCAGCTGTTTTACACCAACGATGACGGGGTCTTTTTCGTGGCCGACGCCGCCGGGCCTGACCACCCCTGGGATCTGGATGTCGTCCAACTGCAATCATCGCGGTTGGACATCCCCCGGGAAGTCCCGTTCATGCTCCCGTTCAACCAATGGTATACGAATCGGCCCGGTACCACCCTGTTCATGCCGGTCACCAACATTGCGTCGCTGTACCTGAATCTCCTGCTGATGATGTTCAGCGAGGAAACCGGCTATTTCATCGTCGATACCGACAACGGCAACGCCGGATGCGGCCTCGACGCCTTCCGCAAAAGCGCGGGCGGGCATCTGCACGACGACCTGAAAGCCCGCCGCATGTTCAGCTTGCGTGAACTGGATGCCGCCATTTGCGAGACGGCCATCCAAGAGCAGGGGATCATCTGCGAACACATCGCCCTCATGCAGCAAGCCCTGGGACTCGGCGGCGGCATCCAAAGCGTAGGAAGCGGCCGGCATCTCCTCGGCATGGAACCGCACATCTACCCCGGGCTCGGATTCCACTTCGTCGTTCCGCCGGGCAAGCCGCTGCGGGCAAACCCCGTCGGCATTCCACAGGTCTGGGAAGGCCCCACGCCGCCGTTCGTGCCGTCAATGAGGGAGGCTGTGACCAATCTGGTCGCCAGCAAGTTCGGCCCTGACGGCACCTTCAGAAAACCCCAGGAACAGCCCTGGGTACGCCCCGATACGGCCCAGCAAGTCCCCCGGCACTCCGAACGCGCCATCGAAGCGACCATCGCCTTCGCTGAATATGTGCTCGCGACGTACGGCCGCTTCCCGGCCCACGCCGATGCCTGCAAGTCGATCGTGGCGTGCCAGACACATCATCTGGATGAAGATTTCTACGCCACGTTTTATCCCGATTCTGCGCTGCCGGATGCGCATCGCGAACATATGCATACGTGGCATACCCATTGACGACAAACATTTTCACGCTCTTGCGAGCACAGGAGGGCATCATGACACCACAGACCTCTCGTCGAGTCGTCATCACCGGAATGGGAGTAGTTTCTCCGTTAGGTTCAACCGTGGATATGTTCTGGCATTTATTGAGTCGGGGCGAAAGCGCCGTCCAACCGATCACCTCGTTCGATACATCACCGTTTCAGGCCTGCCTCGCCGCCGAAGTGCGGGACTTCGACCCCGAAGATTTCCTGCATCGCAAACAGGCGCGCCGCATGGGCCGGGCCACCCAATTTGCCGTGGCTTCCGCCATGATGGCCACGCGCGATTCCGGCATCGATCTGGAGCAGGAAGACCGCGGCTCTATCGGCATCAGCATCGGCACCTCAATCGGCGGCATGAAAGAAGCCTTTGAATTTCACGACGCGGCCAAAATCAACGCCTATGAACGGGTCAATCCGTTCACCATGGGTATGACCTTTCCCAATGCCATCTCGTCGGAAGTCGCCATTGTCCTGGGCCTGCACGGCCCCTGCGAAACCTATTCGATCGGCTGTTCTTCCACAGCGAACGCGATCGGGCGCGCATATGAATGGATCAAATCGGGCCAGGCCTCGTTGGTCGTGGCAGGTGGAACGGAAGCCCCCCTCCACCCCAGCGTCTATGCCGCCATGAACGCCGGACGCGCGCTGGCGCCCGATGAACGAGGTGCGATCAGGAACCTTCCGCGGCCGTTTGACAAGACCCGTTGCGGCATGGTGCTCGGCGAGGGCGCCGGCTCGTTCATTCTGGAAGATTATGAACACGCGCGAGCACGGGGGGCCCGAATGTATGCTGAACTCGAGGGCTGGGGCTTCACCTGCGATGCCCATTCGATGGTGAAAGCCGCCACCACGGGACAGGAACAACAACGAGCGGCCAGGCTGGCCCTGTCCACCGCCCACTGGTTCCCTGAAGAGGTGGACTATGTCAACGCCTGCGGTCTCGGCACGATGGAACTCGATGCGTTGGAAACGCAGACCGTCAAACAGGTTCTGGGAACCCACGCCTACCGAGTTCCTATCAGTTCATTCAAAGCGGCCCTGGGACATGCCTTCGCGGCCAGCGGCGCCTTTCAACTCATCGGGACAGCCAAAGCCATGGAACATCAATTCATTCCGCCGACCCTGAATCTGACGACTCCGGACCCGTCCTGCGATCTGGACTATGTCTCAGGTGAAGGGCGAACCGCGCATATCGATCGTGCGTTGATCAATAGTTTTGGATTCGGAGGCAAGAACATTGTGCTGGCCCTGTCTCGCATCGATGCCGGGGTCGCAACGACCAGCCCCATGGCTGCGACGCCGGGATATGGGCTGCATCATTTGGCAGGCGTGTCATAGGCGCACGACATGAGGGACCGCAGGAACAGATTGACAGGCATCGCAGAGCGACGGTCCATGCGGCCCGGTCTGTTTCAGATCGGGCCGCACGATGCCGCGTCAGCCGCCTCCCTCTGTTACTGCCGGCAGGGTGGACACCAATCGCCATGCGCCTTGTTCAGCATCGTTTCCGGGCATCACATTCGTGGGCGCAGGCATATCCAAGAAGTACCAGGGCATCCATCCACATTTAGGTGAGAGTCGACTATGAATGAAACATCTTACACTCCAACACGTGTCTTCATTATCAATCCTCAGGAACTGGTCCGGGTCGGCATGCGGACGCTGCTGAACTCCGTTCCGGACTTCACCGTGGTCGGGGAAGCCTCAACGCAAGGCGATGCGCTCCCTCTCATCCTGCAACAGAGTCCCGATATCGTCATTGTGTACCTGCGCGTGCAGGACGGAACCGGGATTGAGACGGCCCGGGAAATTCTGACCCATCTTCCAGGAACCCGACTGCTGTTTCTTGCCGACACGCTCAACGACACCATCCTCCTGTCCGCTGTTTCCACCGGCGCCCACGGCTATGTCCTACAAGACGCCGGCTCCGAGACCCTGATGCACGCGCTACGCAGCATCACCAAAGGACAAGCGTACCTCGACCCGGGCGTGACCCGTCACACCTTTGCCTATCTCCGCAAAGTGGCCGATCGGGAACCTGAGCGAGGGCGACACCTGCTGTCGCCGCAAGAGCGACGCCTTCTGCCCCTCATCGCACAGGGAAAAACCAATAAGGAGATTGCCGCCGAACTGGGGCTCAGCGACAAAACCGTCAAAAACTATTTGGCGAATGTGTACTCCAAACTTCACCTCACCAGGAGGTCCCAAGCCGCCGCCTTTTACTTAAAAACCATTCCCTGACGAGGGCATGGCCTGACAACCACGGGTGCAAGGCTCAAGTTCTCCCGCGCGAGCGCCGAGAGAGTACCGACGGACTCTCTCGCTTCTGCGGGATCACCTGACGCATGCACCATCTACGATCGTTTCAGCTCCGTGATATGACCGCCTGCGGAGCGGCCCTCCGTCAATTGGGAGCGGGAGCACGGACCTTCGAGGACGTTGCCGACCGACTCGTCCGCCACCTCTACACATCCCTGACCATGCCTCAGACGGGACAGCCGGCCTGCGTCCTGATTCGACTGTTTAAGACCACCCGCTACGAGCTGCTGGCCCCGGATCTCAAAGCTCTGGCCGATCAACGACTGGGCGACACCTCGGGCGCTCCATCCATGGCCTGTTTGACCCTCGTGGCCAGTGCCGGCATGGTTCCAGGCTGGAATGACCCCACGCTGTCCAGCCGGTTCCGCGTCATTCCCTTCGGCACCGCCGATGACCTGGACAAGCTCCCGATGTTCAGCCAGCTCTTCCGCCAGTTGGGCGTCGAATTGCCCCGCCTCGTGAGGCCAGAGCAGAGCCTGCTCGTCGATCCGGGCGAACATGCCTTCAACGTCTTTCATGTTCCTGAAGCCGTGGGAAGCCCCTATGTGCCGGCACAAGAGGAATTTGTCCAGACACATGGGATTCGATCCGTATTGGGATTCGGGGCGCCGTTGCCCGATGGCCAGCTCTTCTCGATCATTCTGTTCAGCCAGGATGTCATCCCAGAAAGCACCGCGGAGCTCTTCAAACCTCTGGCTCTCTGCGCACAGACGGCGATGGCCCCTTACGCGGTGAGCTTGCGTACGAGTCCCAAGCAGCCGGCTGTGCCCGGGCAAGAGCCACCTCGAAACGGCTCATGGTCAATTGACTATTTGGAATCCCGCATCGCTGTCCTTGAACGGCTCCTCGCCGTTCAAGAACAGGCGGTGGCCTCTCAGGCAGAACGAATGGACCTCGTCGTTCGTGGCGCGGAAGCAGGCACATGGGACTGGCACATCGGCACAGGCCACGTGACCTTTAACGACCGCTGGGCGACCATGCTCGGCTACCAGCCTGAGGAGCTCGAACCACACGTTCGCACCTGGGAACACCTGATCCACCCAGACGATCTGCCTGTGGTGATGGAACTGGTATCGGCCCATCTTCGCGGGGAAACCGCCTTGTACTCCAGTGAACATCGTCTACGGACAAAGTCCGGAACGTGGTGTTGGGTATTTGACAGCGGACGCGTGGTTGAACGGGATGCCGCCGGCAAGCCGGTGCGGGCCGCCGGCATCCACCTCGACATCTCTGTACGCAAGGAACTGGAAGCGGCCCAGACTCGCGCCCAGCGGGAGCTTCAGGTCAAACAACAGGCACTGGATGAGGCGCAAACACTCGCCCATCTCGGCTTCTGGGAGTGGGACATTGTCACGGGCGAGGAACACTGGTCGGACGAGCAATGCCGGATATTCGGCTTTGATCCCGATGCCATTAAGCCGACGTATGCCATCTTCCTCGCCGCCCTGCACCCGGATGACAGATCGAGGGTCCAACAGGCGGTTGATGCGGCGATCCATTACGATTTCCCCTATAACATCGACTGCCGGATTCAGCGGCCGAGCGGCGAGGTGCGGCACATCAACTGCCGTGGCATCGTCCGCCGCAAACCTGACGGCTCACCCGCCTCCATGACCGGAACGGTGCAAGACATTACCGCGTACAAGCGAGCCGAATCGGCGTGGCGGGAGAGCGAGACCCGTATGCGCTCCGTGTTTGAGAGCGCGGTCGAAGGCATTGTCGTCATCGATGAACGGGGGCGTATTGAAAGCGCCAATGATGCCGTGTTGCGCCTGCTGAACTATGAGGCGCACGAATTTATCGGGCAGAACATTTCGATCATCATGCCCCAGCCCTACCGCGACAACCACCCCTCGTATCTGGCCAATTACCTGGTCACCGGCAAACGGGTGATCATCGGCAGCGGCCGAGATGTCCAAGCGGTGCGGAAGGATGGCACGCTGATCGACATCCATGTGTCCGTCAGCGAGATGCACATCGGCACGTCGACAAAGTATACCGGCATGATCCGTGACATTTCCGAGCGGAAACGGATGGAAGAAACCATCCATGAGAGTGAGGAACGGTTCCGTCAATTAGCGGAATCGATCGACGCCGTGTTCTGGCTCACCACCCCGGACAAAAGCGAGGTGCTCTACGTCAGTCCGGCCTTCGAAACCATTTGGGAATGTCCTCGCGAGATTCTGCGCTCCAATCCCCTCTTCTGGCTCGAGCACATTCATCCGGACGATCAAAAGCGCGTGTCCGTCGCGGCGGCCTGTCAGGCGCACCTGCCGTATGACGAAGAATATCGGATCATCACGGCCACAGGACGTGAACGCTGGATCAGAGACCGCAGTTTCGCGATCAAGACCACTGCCGGACAGACCTACCGTGTAGCGGGAATCGCTCAAGACATCACCGAAGCCAAAGAACTCGAAGCGCAACTCCGTGCCAGCGAGCAACGGCACCGTACACTAGTGGAACTATCTCCCCATGCCATCTTCGTCAACTACAACAATACCATTGTGTTTGCCAATCAGGCCTGCGTGAAACTCTTCGGAGCGATTGCCCCCTCGCAGCTCTTTGGGAAACCCGTGATGGATTTTATCCATCCCGATTCACGCGCCACGTCGCAACAGCGAATGGCCCTCATCCAATCCACTAAGGGGAGCGCGCCATCTTCAGAAGAACGTTTCATGGGGCTTGACGGCACCACCATTGATGTGGAGGTGACCGCCGCCGCTGTTAGGTTCGAAGGGAAGCCGGCTATCCAAGTCATTCTGACCGATATTCGCGCGCGCAAGGAGCTCGAACGGGCACTGCTCGCCACCAATCTGCAGCTTGAAACGATTCTGGCCAGCGCCACCAAAGTGTCCATCATCGCCATCAATACCGAAGGAATGATCACCACCTTCAACGCCGGCGCGGAAGAGATGCTCGGATACTCCGCAGAGGAAATGATCGGGCAACAGATGCTCGCCGCGCTCCATCTTCCGGAAGAAGTCGCCAAACATACCCGGGACATGAGCGAGCTCCACGCCTCACCTATCGATGAATTGAAGGCGTTGACTCAGCAGACTCGCGTGGGCGGATTCGACGAGCAGGAATGGACCTATCGGCGAAAAGATGGGGATTGCCTCACCGTCCTGGTCACCATGACGGTCCTTAAGAACAGCGACGGCGTCCTGACCGGATTCCTGGCAATTGGGAAAGACATCACCGAACGGAAGGCAGCGGAAGCCGCCCTGAGCGAGGCGGCACGTGAATTGGCCCGGAAAAATGTCGAACTCGCCCAGGCCAGAGACGCCGCGCTGGAAGCCGCCAAGCTCAAAGCCGACTTCCTCGCCACCATGAGTCATGAGATCAGAACGCCGATGAACGCGATCATCGGGATGACGGGGCTCCTGCTGGATACCGCGCTCACGGAGGAACAGCATGACTTCGCCGATACCGTCCGCCGGTCAAGCGACGCCCTGCTGACGATCGTCAACGATATCCTCGACTTCTCAAAGATCGAGGCCGGTAAACTCCACTTCGAACAGGTCGCCTTTGATCTCCGGCTGGCGGTCGAAGACACGATTGAGTTGATGGCCGAGCAAGCGCAGAGCAAGGGCTTGGAATTGATCGCCCTGGTCGATGCTGCCGTTCCCGCTGGCGTCGTGGGCGATCCCGGCCGACTGCGGCAAATCCTCGTGAACCTCGTCAGCAATGCCGTCAAATTCACGTCTGCCGGTGAGATCTTTGTCCACGTGACTCGAGAGACAGGAGAAGGCCCGAACCATCTACGCTTCGCCATCACCGATACCGGAATCGGGATTTCGGATGAGGCACAGAAAAAATTGTTCCAGGCCTTCGTGCAGGCCGACAGTTCCACCACGCGCCGTTTCGGAGGAACCGGCCTCGGACTCGCCATTTGCCAACGCCTCGTCCAGCAAATGCAGGGACGCATCGGCATCGAGAGCCGGCCCGGGGAAGGGAGCACCTTCTGGTTTACCGTTCAACTTCCCGAAGCCGCTCTGAGCCCTGCGCCTTCCACCCTTTCATGGGATCGGCTCAGCGGGCGGCGCATTCTCATCGTAGATCCGAACAACAGGGTCCGGCAGGTGTTGCAGCAAGATCTGGCGGGCAAGGGCCTGCAATGCAGTGGTGCGAGAAATGCCGGTGAAGCCGTGAGTCTGGCGCAGACAGCCGCCACCATGCAGAAGCCTTTCGATCTCGCCTTGATCGAGTTACACCTACCTGACAAGGATGGATTCGAAACGGCTCGGTTGCTGAAGGACCATGCCGCCACCAGCGCCATGCAGTTGGTGATACTGACCACCGTCGGTCGGCGCGGAGACGGGACTACTGCACGCCAGCTCGGCATCAACGCCTATCTCAGCAAGCCGTTGCGGCAAACACAGTTGCTCGAATGTTTCTGCCAGGTGCTGGATGTCGCGAAGACAGACGCCGCACCCGACACGGTGTCTCTCGGCACCCCGCCATTAATCACGCGGCATACCCTCGCCGAAACCCACACGGCGACCACGCCTCGCCTACTCCTGGCGGAGGACAATCCGGTGAACCAGAAGGTGGCTTGCAAGATGCTGGAGAAACTCGGCTATCGCGTCGATGTGGCCAGTAACGGCCAGGAAGCGGTGTCCGCCCACGAGCGCATGCGCTACCCATTGATTTTCATGGATTGCCAAATGCCGGAAGTGGACGGGTTCGAAGCAACGGCCCTGATCCGAAAAATGGAAGGCAAGTCCGCCCACACCCCCATCGTGGCCATGACCGCCAATGCCATGCAGGGAGACCGCGAACGCTGCCTGGCAGCCGGGATGGATGACTATGTGGCCAAGCCGATCCGCCCGAAGGATCTCCAGGCGATGCTCGACACGTGGCTCGGCAATCGCATCCCCAAAACCGGCACCGCGGGATAAGGAAGGAACATACCATGTCCGTCCATCCACTTCGGCCCAAACACCAGCAGCCGGACTGCCAGGTTGACCAGGACCTCCTGAATGCCCTCCCAGCCAATATCGCAGTGCTGGATACCAGCGGAACCATTCTCGCCGTCAATGAAGCCTGGGAGCGCTTTGCGGCCGCCAATGGCTTCGTCGGCGACTCCTACGGCGTGGGGCTTAATTACTTGCACATCTGCGACGCGGCAACTTCAAGTGAAGACGCCGCGCATGTCGCACAGGGCATTCGGAAAATTCTGGACGGCACCATGCGCGCCTTCTCCTACGAATATGAAAGCTCGAGCCCCTGCCTCCATCGCTGGTTCCGCGTCGTGGTGACCCCGATGCAGAGGCACCGAACTCATGGGGCAGTCGTCATGCACCTCAACGTCTCGGACCTGAAACAGGCCGAGGCCGCCAGACACCGCAGCGAAACACAGTTGCGCGCGATCGCCGATACTGCGGTGGACGGTATCGTCGTGATCACCGAGCTGGGGATCATCGAATCCGTCAATCCGGCCGTCACGCGTATCTTCGGATACCCTCCCGATCAACTCGTGGGTCAAAACGTCAAGCTGCTCATGCCCGCCCCTTACCATTCGGAACACGACCAGTATTTGACCAATTACTTGTCGCCGGGACAGAAGAACGTGATCGGGATTGGACGCGAAGTCCTGGGCCTTCGTCACGACGGGGTCTCCTTCCCTATGGAACTGGCGATAAGCGAGATGATTGTCGATGGTGTTAGGAAATTTACCGGTATCGTCCGCGACATTTCCTCCCACAAGCAGGTTGAGGCGCAGTTTCAGCAGGTCGTGGAATCTGCTCCGAACGGCATGTTGATGATCGATCCGAACGGCAAGATCACGTTGCTCAACAAACAGGTCGAGAGCATGTTCGGCTATACACGGGAGGACATGCTGGGACAACCGGTCGAAATGTTGATTCCCGAACGGTTTCGGGCCCATCATCCCTCCCATCGTTCCGGCTACTTTTCCGCACCGGCCTCGCGGGTTATGGGAGCGGGACGAGAGTTGTTCGGTCTGCACAAGAACGGTACCGAATTTCCCGTCGAACTCGGACTCAATCCGATCGACACCCCCACCGGCAAACGTGCGCTGGCTTCGATCATTGACATCACCCTACGCAAACGTTCGGAAAGCGCCCTGTCTCAGGCGACGCGTGATCTCGAATGGAAGAACCAGGAACTCTCGGAGGCACGCGACCAGGCCATCCAGGCGGGCCAAGCGAAGACCGACTTCCTGGCGACCATGAGTCACGAAATCCGTACCCCGATGAACGGGGTGATCGGCATGACGACCCTCTTGCTCG
>DAONAB010000017.1:0-2675 GCA_035400805.1 Nitrospira sp.
CTTCTTCCACCGAAAGGGCGCCGAGTCCCAGCGGCTGGGCAACCACGACAAGGATCCGCATGGTGGGTCTGGCCGGAAGACGCTCCGCAGGAATGGCTGTCAGCACATTGCGCGTGAAATTGACTTCTTCCAATGCGAGGAAGGTCCGCCGGTCCGGATCATAAATGAATTCCCACGACTGATCGGCAATCCAGCCGATGTCGGAGGTGAAGATCAGGTTCAGTCGTCGACTGACCTGCTCGGAGCGTGCCGCGTCATATAACCGGCGAACCTGTCCGGGAAAGAGCGCCATGAAGAGGGCGCTGCCCATTTCCTGTAACTCGGCTTCGCCCGGCAGTTGCGGGTACGCCGGGTCGCCGTTAATGTAGCCTTGTATATGGGCCTGTCCCGCCTTGATTCGGTCCCATTGCGTCGGGGGGTGGTTGTTCTCTCGACGGGAAGTGGCCTTGCGCGTTCCCCCGGTGTGCAGGTGCTCCATGACGCGGGCATTCCGGAATGTGGCGATGAGTTGCGCCTCGTCCGTGCCTTCCTTCGGAGCGATCAAGGCAATATGAAACACATCGTCGGGTTCGGGATATGGCTCGAGAGTGACGACGGGCGGATGAATCTGCACCGTTGGAAGCGTTGGCTTGACTGACGGCTGTTCTTCGCGATGCCCTGTCGGTACGCCGGCAGCCGGCGCCTTTAGCAGGGCCGCGCCTCGCCGCCGTCCTGACGGCAGGTCGCGGTCGATGTCGATGGCGCTGATCGGCTGGGGTTCCCCGCGCAATGCGCGGACAAGGAAATCCACCGTACCGGGATCTTCGAAGAAATTGACATGGTTCACGGCCTTCTGCTGGGGCAGGTTGCCTCCGACCCCGAAGCATCCGATGCGGTCTCCCGGGATGGACGCCGCGTTGCCGCTGCCGGGGTCCACTCTCCATCCGCCTTCGGTCGGTACGACAAGATCGTTCGCGGTGGGAAAAAACAGATCCGCCCCCGCATCGACAATCCGTTGAAGTAAGCCTGCATCCGGTTCGAAATTTGCGACGAGGGCGGAATAGGCCTGACCGGGAGGGCTAGGGGCCGCCTGCAGTGCCTGGATGATTTCGCCGTTGTTATCCATCGAGGCCAGGCCCGGTAAACTGCCGACCAGTCGCCGGGCGATCCAGGACAGCGCCTCGCTCACGAATTCCACACCGGTCGTGAAGGGATTGTCGGGGAACAGCTCCAGCACATTGGACAGCCAGTTGGTGTATTGCGTCACATGATCCGGCGAGGCGAGCGGCGTGCCGCCATTCGGGCTGGCGACCAGCACCGCCCGGCCGACGGCGAAGCGATCCGCCAGCGTACCGAACCGCTCGCGACGCTCGACGAGATGGCGCAGCACCAATCCGCCGCGGGAATGGGTAATCACGTCGAAGGTGGTCGTGCGATCGGGCAGCGCTTCAAGCAGCATGCGCACGTTTTCTTCCGGTGTCCGGCTGAGGGTGAAGTGGTCGAAGCCATAGATACGGTTGCCGTAGAGTCCCTGCAACTCTTCGAAGAAGGTCTTGCCCTGACTGCCGCGGGTCTTCGCCAATCCCTTGAACGCGGCGGTCGTACTGGAAAAGGTGCCGTGCAACAAGAGCAGGTTGCGGCCGTCAGTGCTCAGCGATGACAGGTCGGCGGCCGGCAGCATGTGTGTGCCACCGAGACCGTCGGCCGTGACGGAAAGCCATCCTTCCCGGCGGCCTTTATATTTCCACGTGGCGGTTTCCCAGAGCAGGGCGAGTTTCGCGAGCGCATAGTCGGCAATCTTCCCGGCGACTTTCAACACGACAGCCTTAATGGCGGCACTGATAAATCCCCGCCGCCCCCCGGGCTCAGCGAGCGGCGCGGCGGGAACCGGAATCGAAAACCGGTAGACGGTTCGTGTGCTTCTCCGCCTCCCTCGCCGGGCCGGTTCGTTCGGCATATGAAAGCGGATAGCTCCTGATGCGTACCGCGTCATGACGATATAGACGTCGTCCGCGTCACCCTCGACATCGAGCGTGAGGGGAGCGGGCGCGGTCTCGCCGCGTCTGGCCTTGGGAGTCGCCGTGAGAGTCTGCTCGACTTCCCAGCGTTTCGTCGCGGTGAGATTCGCCAGAAAGGGATCCGGCGTTTCGGCCGCCCCTCGTCGTCCTCCGCGAGCGGGCTCGGCCGCCCGAACGTCCCATTCTTCCGATGTCGCCCAGCTCACCGTGCCGGATTTCATGTTCGCCATAATGTGCTCCTGCTGTAGTCCTGTGGATCGATCACCTGAGACGATGTCTCAATGACCATTGGGTGTCTCGTCGTGCGTCTCCCCTGGAGCGCAGATTGTTCGGATTGCCAACGAAGGACACGGCACGAATGCAGAGAATGATTCGCGCGCTTATCCCATAACTGAAGCGATCAGGCAAGGGGGGCGTTGAGGAACGAGAATGAACTCCACGTCACCGGGTGCAAGCAATTGGAGCGGGCGACACGGTATTGCTGTCGATGCTTGCGCGCTAGAAGCCGAGTGCCTTCTCCAGATCCGCCTGTTCTTTTTTGAAAGTCTTCTTGCGCCCTTCTTCGGCCTGCGCTTGACGTTGCTCGGTCTGCTTGTGGACGGTTTCGGCCTGCTTGTCGTCGCCGGCTATTGCATAGAACTCGGCCGCGACCTCGCCTTCCCCCTTGGCCTCGTGGCG
>DAONAB010000017.1:2775-13921 GCA_035400805.1 Nitrospira sp.
CGAGGCAAATCGCTTTTCTTCTTCCGCGAGGGCTTTCTCGACGTTCTTCAGGGCGTGGGCGCGCATCGCCTGTTCCTGCGCTGTATCGTTCTGATGCGAGAAATGGTCGATCGCGTGGCGTACAGTATTGACGTCGTCTGGCTTGGCGTCTACGAGTTTGCGTTGCATGCGTCCCGCGTCGGCGACGCTCTGTCCCCGCATGTACCAGTCGTAAGCGTCCGCGAGGTGGCCATTCCTTTCGTCCTCTGCGCCGATAGCCTTGGCCGCCCGCAGTTTCAATCCCTCGTGCCGGGTAGCGTCGCTGACGCATTCGCTGTCCGCTTTGGCCGCGGCGGCATAGGCCTCGCGCGGCTTACCGGCCCGCTCCAGCTCTTCGGCCTTCTTCACTTGCGCGTCCGCCGCCGCTTGCAGCGCCTTGTCTGCGCAGAGAGAATCTGCCCAGGCCGGGGTGTAAAACAGGCCGAGCGCGATGGCAGAGATCAGACGCAGAGAGGTGAGTGGTCTCACGGCCGCCTCCTTAGCGGGGCATCATCCCTTTGAGCATATCCATGCCCATGCCGCCCATATCCAGTTTTTCAAACCCCTTCGGAATTTCGAACAGCTCGGCCGGTTGTTTGCCGACCTGAATGTTGGTCTGTTCCATTTTGAAGCGCGCCTTCTGTCCCTTCTCGACCGCCAGGGCGTCGATCTTGGCCAGAATGCCTTCTTTCGTGGTCCACATGAAACCGCCCATCTTTGTCCCATCCTTGCCGGTCATGATGATCTTGCTCTTGTTCATGACGATCCCATTCACCGTTTCCTCTCCCAGGGCTGTCTGTTCGATCTGGTAACCGGACAGATCGGACTTATCCTGCGATGGCTTATTGGCCGGCGCTTCCATGTACATTTTTTCTTCCGGCATGAGTGTCCAGCTGACCTGTTTGTCATAACGGATGATCATCATCATGACCGCGCCGCCTTGTGCCATGTCGCGTCGCTCTTTGGTGGGTGTCGAATAGATACGGCTTTTGATGGCGCCTTCCTCAGACTCGATGGTCTGGTCGGCCGAATACTCAACGTTCACGCGGTCGATGGCGAGTGCCGGTCCAGCGGTGGCCGACGTCACAGCGGTCAAGGCAAGACACAACAGGCATCTGGTCAACATGAAAGGCCTCTCATTGGATAGTGAATGGATGGCGAATTGGTCACAGACCTCATCGGCGAGCACCCTCAGTCTTGTCAGAGCTGAGCGCGAAGGGTACGCCTGGTGCGCAAACCTGTCAATCGATGCCCTGGAGCTGCCCGAACATCGAGGGGATGCACTGGTGTCGCCTATCTATGAGGACCTGGGGATGAAGGTGACGCCGAAGTGGATTACCTGGCTGAAGCCGGTGCCGGAGCAATTTTGGTCGGGCGGGAGGCCGGGGCAAGTCCGGCTCGGGACCGTGCGGATTGGGGGACCCTGTTGTATTGTGCGGCCTCTGCCGGGGCGGGAAGTGGCCGCTCGATGGAAGTCGGGCGAATGACGGGAGAAGAGGTTGTCGACAAACTTGCGGCAAGGCGCGCGCCCAGCCGGATCATCGGTGCTTCCACCATATGATACAGGGCGACAGGCAGGCCGATGCTGAGCGCGATCAACACACTATAACGAACGGCGGCCGGCTGGTCTTTGAGCACGACCAGTGCAACCCACTGCGCGTGGAGATGAGTGAGATAAATTCCATACGAGTAACGCGCGATCAACTCGGTGCCCTTGTTCAGCAGCGGCCGGTTTAACTCGGCAAAGAATGGCGCGGTGAGCCCGATCATGAGACAGAGCACCCATCGCGATACGTGCTCATATTCGTAGTACGTCCCGAAAGCCTGCATGCCGGCGGCGGCAAGAAGGATCAGCGGCCAGCCGAAAAATGGCAGCGGGCGCCGGCGAACGCCATACCCCATAAAGTAGCAAACCACGCCGGCGATGAAACAGGGGGCAAACTGCGCGAGGCCGAGGCGCCAGGAAATGTAGGGTTGAACGATGCCGCCCACCAGCGAGAGAGCCCAGAGCGCTAGGATGCCCCTGATGCCATACGCTTTGCCGGCCAGGTAGCAGAACGGGAGGACGGCATACATGGCCACTTCATAGGGCAAACTCCAGAGCACCGAGGTCACGACGGGTTTGTAGGCGAACTCCGTGTAGAGAAGAAGATTAGCCAGAATGGTCGACACATCCGGTTGAGTCCAGGGCCACCAGGGAGCCCGGGGAAGTTGAAACATGATGATGAGGCTGACGCACACGACGCTCAGCGGGTAGATTCGAAACAGACGGCGAAGGTAAAACGTCGCAGATAGTTTCTGTCCTCTGAGGTCGATCCGCTCCAGCGAGAACATCAAGACCAGACTGGTATGTACAAAAAAGAGAATCACTCCGAATTGCGCGAGGAAGTCCGGCATGCGGGGACCAGTCGTGAGAAACAAATGGAAGCAGTACACGAGGAGAACTGCTACGGCACGCAAGAAATCCAGATTGGGAAAAAGGGAGGTTGCCGGAGTTGCGCTGCGGGTCATCTCGCCTGATCCCTCTCGCAGAAAAAATGAGTGCGCTCTGCCTGACCAAAATGGTCCTGCAGGTCCCGGACGAGTCCAAGTCGTGCGCATCTGCCGAGATGCGTGGGAACCCAGAAGCCTGAGATGCATTGAAGTGACTGTCAGGTTGCCAATGTCCCGGTGGGAGAAATTCGGGAATCGGGTTACGCTGAGAGCCCCGGTGCTGCCGGTCACATGGGCCCCAGTGGGGTGGAACGTCGTGACCGCAGGTCAGTACAACCTAACCGTTCATGCCGTGTCAACCCTTGAGGACATTTTTTTGTGAGGGCTGCGCAAGTTGTGTCATGGTGAGTCATTCAGAAAAATGCGGAGAGGTGGAACCGAAGAGCGTGTGTGTGACGTGGGAAACCGAAGTTGTGATTGGTCGGCAGTGCTTGTCAGCTTCGCAAGAGGAGTCATGGCGCGACAGAGGCGCCGGGATGCTACACGTGAACTTGCGTAGAGTCTGTATTCATAGGTCAGCATCTCCGGCACAGCGCATGGTCGCGCGTGATGCACTATGCTATAAGTGCCCCACGAGTCGCTGCCGTCGGACACTGTATCCATTTGCAGCGCCAACTGTATCGGATCACATACAGAACGCGTGGGGCGGAACGATATTCCGTTGGCGGTGGCATACGCGGCTTTACGAGGACAGTCGCCGGGCAGTCTGTGCGGGTGGGCCGTCAGGTCGACTGTTGCAAGAGCGAGACAACCATCGGCCTGTGGCGAAACTTACCTGGTATGAATGGTGCAAACTCGACGGGAAACTGATTCGCTCCTGCCGGGCGTTCACAGGTTGATCAGGCGAAGCACGTCATCCTAACAACGAGGTGAGTCGACATGAAGGACGTCATCCGAATCGTCTTTCTATCCCAGGGGGACGATAGCCGGTCCTGCTGTGATCACGTCCGCATCGTCG
This sequence comes from Nitrospira sp., assembly GCA_035400805.1. GTDB lineage: Bacteria > Nitrospirota > Nitrospiria > Nitrospirales > Nitrospiraceae > Nitrospira_A. The sequence goes on from DAONAB010000017.1 coordinate 6,245, forward strand.
AATACGTAGAACATGCCTTGACAGGTGAGCCAGTCGCACTCGACTATGCGGCCGACCCATCGCTCACGACCCATCAGCCTCACCTCGTGCTGCTTCATCTCAATAGCTCCGATCGATCAGACGAAGAGCGGCTTGCGACGGTGATCCGCCGTTGGCCGGACGTGCCTATTGTCGGAGTCATCGGTGAGCAACGAGCCGGCCTGGATCTGATTCCGCAGGACATTCCGCCGGGCCTCCGTGACTTTATCCTGTGCCCGCTGGACGGACGGGAATTAGCGCTACGAGTGCGCCGCGTGTTGACGCAGGATCTTCAGCAGGGTCGCTGCAGTCTTGGTGCGTCGCGCCCTCTGCGAGGGCATTCCCTGGTCGGGGAAAGCGCCATCTTTCAAGCGCAGGTGGAAAAAATTCCTCTCTTCGCCGCTGTGGATGCTCCCGTGTTGTTGCAGGGAGAAACGGGGACGGGCAAGGAGGTCTTTGCCCGAGCCATTCACTATTCCAGTGCGCGAAAAGACCATGCATTCATCCCTATCAATTGTGCCGCCCTCCCGGATCAGTTGTTTGAGAACGAATTGTTCGGGCATGCCAAAGGCGCCTATACCAGCGCGGCGCAGGAACAGGGAGGATTGGTCCTAGAAGCCGAGGGCGGGACGCTGTTCCTGGATGAGGTGGATGCGCTGAATCCGCATGCGCAGGCGAAACTGCTGCGCTTCGTGCAGTATCGGGAGTATCGCCCCTTAGGTTGTTCGCGCACCAAGTTGGCCGATGTGCGAATCATTGCCGCATCCAACGTCGATCTGCGGGATGCCGTGGCCAACCGGCAATTCCGGGAAGATCTCTTTCACCGTCTGAACGTGTTGTCGTTGGTCGTGCCGCCCTTACGTGATCGGGCAGAAGACATTCCCTTGTTGGCCAGGCGATTCTTGGAACGTCTTCGACGGGCCGATGGTCAGGGCCCGCGCCTGCTGTCCGAAGCGGCCGTCCAAAAGCTGCTCGCGCATGTCTGGCCGGGGAATGTGCGGGAACTGGAAAGCACGCTGCAGCGCGCCGTCGTGATGTGCCCGTCCGCCACCATTCGGGCGCAGGACATTGAGTGTGCCGTCGACACGTCGAAGACCACTCCGCTGAACGGCTCGCTTCGCGCCGTGAAGAACTCTGCCAGCATGGATGCCGAGCGAGCCTATCTCGTCAAGACCCTGGTGACGTTCCGGGGGAATGTGACACATGCCGCCAAAGCGGCGGGAAAGGAGCGCCGCAGTTTTCAACGGCTGCTTCGCAAATACGGAATTGACCGGGTGTCCTTTCAGCAAGACGGGCCGGGGCCAATCGGAACGTATCCGCCCTCGCTCCATCAGCCATTCGACGGGCATGCCTGATCTCCCCAGCGCTGCGGCGATTGTGCCGCACCAGTCATCGCACTGAATTTCAACGCGCTTTCACGATTCTTCTCACGATTCAGGTGCGGCAGGATTGCCGCACTTTCATGACTCGAGTATCAAATAACCCGCGCCCACATGGATTTTCCCTAATGGCATTGCTTTTGCTCGTTCCGATCCTAGGCCCATCGCGCACCGCACCTGCGGGGACAGATCCGGATGGAATCACAGGATGCAGTTATCAGGCATAGCATTCTCGACTACCTGGTTCGCCATCCCGGCGCGAAGGACACCATGGAAGGCGTGATCCATTGGTGGATTGCTAAACCTTGCCCGGACGAGCGCATCGCGATTGAAACGGTGGAAGATCTGGTGACACGCGGATGGATTCTGAAGCGAGCCACGTCGGGTCATCCGATTTACAGCCTGAACCACGCGCACCTGAACGAGATCCGTGAATTTGTGAGCCAGAACAGAACGCGAATTTCTTAAGCCGAGGAGGATGAGCATGCCAGTGCAACCAACCTATCCGGGCGTCTACATCGAAGAACTACCAAGCGGTGTACGCACCATTACAGGCGTCGCAACCTCGATCACCGGGTTTGTCGGAAAAGCCTTGCGTGGCCCGGCCGACCAGCCGGTGACCATCACGAGTTTCGCCGACTACGAGCGCGTGTACGGGGGACTCCATCGGGACATGACGTTGAGTTATGCGGTGCGCGACTTCTTCCTCAACGGTGGAGGGCAGGCCGTGATCGTCCGGCTCTACAAGGCCACCGTGGGAAGCGCCAGTAAAGCGACGTATGAGATTCCCAATCTGACGTTGCAGGCCGCGTCGGAAGGCGCCTGGGGTATGCAGGTGAGAGTGCGTGTGGATAAGAAACCGGTCACTGATCCCAATCTAATCGCGGTGGCGACGCGGTTGGGTGTGCAGCCGGCCGATCTGTTTGACCTGACCGTGCGGGACGGGGGAACCGGCCGAACCGAAACGTTCTTGAACCTGACGACCAAAGAAAGTGCGCGACGCGCGGACCGTGTGCTGGCGGCGGAGTCGACCCTGGTGCGGGTGACGGCCGTGTTGCCGTCGAACACCTCGCCGACGGCTCACGCGGGGGCGTTGACCGATGCCGACGTGTGGACTAACGCGAGTAGATCCACTCCTGCAAAAACTACGGCCACGACGGATGTGGCGGTCGATAGCGCCGCGCTGGATGCCGCCACGTACAAGGGGAGTCAATCAGGGAAGACCGGCCTGTATCAACTGGAGAAAGTCGATCTCTTCAACCTGCTCTGCATGCTGCCGGATGCGCGCGGCGGTGATGTGCCGGATGACGTGTATCAAGAGGCCCTTGGGTATTGTGTGAAACGTCGGGCGATGTTGCTCGTCGACCCCAAGGCAGGCTGGACGACGGTGAGTGCGGCACAAAGCGGGGCGGCGGGCATGAACCTGAATGGGGATATGGCGCGGAATGCGGCGATCTATTTCCCGCGCATCAAACAGGCCGACTCCGAACTGGGCGGCCAAATCGATACCTTTGTCCCCTGCGGAACCATCGCCGGCATCATGGCGCGCACCGACACGCAGCGCGGGGTCTGGAAAGCGCCGGCTGGGCTCGATGCCTCGTTGGGCGGTGTGGCCGGCCTTCAACTCGATATGACGGATGCAGAAAACGGGCTGCTGAATCCGCTGGGTATCAACTGTCTGCGTACGTTTCCGGTGCATGGACGGGTGGTGTGGGGCTCCCGGACCATGCGAGGCGCCGATGCGGCGGCGGACGAATATAAGTACATACCGGTCCGTCGGCTGGCGCTCTTCCTGGAGGAAAGTCTCTACCGAGGGACGCAGTGGGTGGTGTTCGAGCCGAACGACGAGCCGTTGTGGGCGCAGATCCGGCTGAACCTCGGGGCCTTCATGCACAACCTGTTTCGGCAGGGGGCGTTTCAAGGCACGGCGCCTCGGGACGCGTATTTCGTAAAGTGCGACAAGGAGACCACCACGCAGAACGATATCAACCTCGGCATCGTCAACATCGTCGTCGGGTTCGCCCCGCTCAAGCCCGCCGAGTTTGTCGTCATCAAGTTGCAGCAGATGGCCGGCCAGATCGCGACCTAAGAGGAGGAATGTATGGCGCAGTTCACTGTGAACACGACTCGATTCGATCCGTATAAGAATTTCAAATTTCGCGTGAAATGGGATGGGCGCTACGTGGCCGGTGTGAGTAAGGTCGGTTCCCTCAAGCGATCCACCGAAGTGGTCGAGCATCGTGAAGGCGGCGACCCCAGCAGTAGCCGCAAGTCGCCGGGACGCACCAAGTTCGAGGCTATTACGCTCGAACGCGGTGTCACACATGATACGGCCTTCGAACAATGGGCCAACAAGGTCTGGAATTTCGGTTCCGGGTTGGGCGCGGAAGTATCCCTGAAGGATTTCCGCAAAGACATCATCATCGAGCTGTACAACGAAGCCGGACAATTGGCGATCGCCTATAAGGTCTTCCGTTGCTGGGTCTCGGAGTATCAAGCGCAGCCGGATCTTGACGCCAATGCCAACGCGGTGGCGATCCAGACGCTCAAGCTCGAGAACGAAGGCTGGGAGCGCGACTACGAAGTCGTGGAACCGTCTGAGCCCACCTTTACGGAACCATAAGCATGATGCAGGAATCCGTTCAGGGTTTGTCGTCCGCTGCCTTGTTGGACCTGTGGGAACAGGGGACAGGCCGTCATCCCATCGATCAAGCCTTGCTCCTGCTGCGGTATGCCTATCCCGAGCAGTCGTTCGAGTCGATGTGTGAATGGCCGGTCGGGGAGCGAGATGCGAGGGTGTTAGCGCTTCGTCGGCAGACCATCGGCGACCGCATCGAGGCCTATGCGGAATGCCCGGCTTGCCGCAACGGCCTCGAATTCGAACTCTCGTGCGACGCGTTGTTGTCATCGGGAGCCGGCTCTGCCGAGACGTGGACGACGGTAGAGCTGGGCGGTTGTTCTTGGGAGTTGCGCAGGCCGACCAGTCGAGACCTGGCACTGGCGATCACCGCTGCCGATCCGGAGCAGGCGCGACAGATCATCCTCTCACGCTGTGTCCGCAGGGAAGCGAAGGACGAGGCGAAGATGTGGACGGGAGGAGACGAGGCTGCACTCGCTGGGCGACTAGGCGAACTGGATCCGCTGGCCGAGGTGCTCATCGATTTGCGATGCGAGTTGTGCGGGCAGCAGTGGCAGGCGCTGTTCGATATCGTAACGTTCTTTTGGAATGAACTGCATACCCGCAGCCGGCGACTCGTCCAGGAAGTCGACCTCTTGGCCCGCACCTACGGATGGACGGAGAAAGAAGTTCTTGGATTGAGCCATCAGCGTCGTGGCTTGTATGTGGAGATGGCCCTCTCATGAGTGATTTTGTGACCAGACTGGTCGAGCGACAGACCGGGGCGCTGGCAATGGTGCAGCCACGAACTCCATCGATGTTCGCACCGACAGGGGGTCGGACAGAGCCGTCCGATTTTCCGGTGCTCGATTCGTCGTTGCCGCAGGCTGGCGCAAGCGAAGCGCCATCGGCATCCATCCGCCAGGGCGATCACGAAGGCGAGCTCCTGACGCGGACTCGTCAACGGGAGCGGCGAGCGCCGGCTTCTGTTTCACGGCCGACCCCGCGCGCTACGCCAGGTTCGCGCCAAGCCGAATCATCGCCTGCGCGGTTGGGGGGGAATGCCCCGGCAGTCGTTCCTCAGCCGACCCATGAGACGCTCGCACCCCCGCAGGTGAGTTCGGTCACGATTCACACCCTGGCACCGGGTCGTCAGATGGGGACGACCCACCAGAACATCGCAGGTCACCTCGGCTCCGCGCCGCCGCTTCCTACGGCCCGTATCGAATCGCCGCCGCGGCTGGTGGAGACTCGTCAAGCTATGCCCCGTTCCTCCGTTGCAGCCCCGCCTTCGCTGGCGTCTGAGTTAGGCACGGGTCGAAAGACGCAGCACATCAACGCGGCTTCGACCGAACCTCCCGTAGAGGTCACCATCGGACGCATTGAAGTGACGGCGGTTTCAGGGGCGCCCGACCAGAAGCGGAAGCCCGGGTCTCGCCGGCCGGCAATGTCGCTGGAAGATTATTTGACGCGTCGCCAGGGGGGACGACCGTGAGCAGCGCATTGGCTATCGCCGGAGTGACTGCGGTGCTGCGTGATCTGCTCAACGACGGATTGATCAATCACAATGTCAGCGGGCTGCTCGGCAGTACGGTCACGGTGAGTGCGCTGCCTCCGGATCGCGTGGTGCCGGCCAACGGCACCGAAAGCACCCAGTTAAATCTCTTTCTCCATCAAGTCTCGTTCAATACCGGCTGGCGCAATCATGCGATGCCCTCTCGCGACGGATCGGGCACGCAGCGCCTCAGCAATCCGCCGCTGGCTCTGGATCTGCATTACCTGCTCAGTGCGTATAGCGCAGAAGAATTGGGGAGTGAAATTTTGCTCGGGTACGCGATGCAATTGCTGCATGAAGTCCCGGTGCTGGATCGCAAAGCCATTACGGCGGCGCTGACACCCTCGCCGTCGGTTGATACCACTTTGCCGCCGGCACTTAGGGCCTTGGCTGAGTGCGGGCTGGCCGATCAGGTAGAGCAGATCAAGTTGGTGCCGGACCCTCTGAGCAGCGAAGAAATGTCGAAGCTCTGGACCGCCGTGCAGTCTCATTACCGGCCCTCGGCAGCCTATGTCGCAACAGTTGTGCTGATTGAGTCCACAAAGCCGACGAGGCCGACGTTGCCTGTGCTGACCCGCGGGCCTGTTGATCCGGTCACCCACCTGGAGCGGGGCGTGGTGGTGCAGGCGGATCTCCTTCCGCCCTTCCCCACCATTCAGGCTGCGGCTGCGACCAACGGACAGCCGGCTGCGACGGTCGGTGCGACGGTCGAACTTACGGGGCATCACCTCGATGGCGCCAATCCAACAATCCTCCTCTCGAACAGCCGTTTTGGGATCAGTCAGGCCGTGCCGGCTGCAGGGGGAGGAAGCAGTATCAAGACCACGTTTACGGTGCCGACCGTGCCGGCAGGGTTGTATCAACTGGCGCTGCAGGTCATTCGTCCGGGTGAATCCACGCCACGCACCAGCAATGCCCTGGCATTAGTGATTGCTCCGGAGATCACGACGGCGTTGCCGATCGCGGTCGCACGGGACGGCAGCGGAGTGGCCACGATCGTGCTCTCGGTACAGCCGCAAATTCACCCGGGGCAGTCGGTCTCGCTGCTGTTGGGCACGCGGGAAGTCACGGTCGGACCGATCACGGTGGCAACGGGCACGCTGACCGTGGACGTTCCTGACGCCCCGATCGGAGAGTTCCTCCTCCGGTTGCGAGTGGATGGTATCGACAGTCCGATCATCGATCGGTCGGCCGTTCCACCGGCGTTTTACAACTATCGGGTGACGATCACATGAAGACCGCCGCAACATCCGCCGCATGGTGTGATGCCAATCAAGCCTATCTGGTGGCCGAGTTTTCCCGTCTGAAACTGCGGCTGGGTGCCGAACATGATGAGCAAATCGTTGCAGCGCGCGTGGAGGCGGCGCAGGCCGCGCTTCCTGTCTCGGCGGCCATTGATACCCTGACCGAGTTGTTCGGGTTGAGCCCCTTCGAGCGCGATGTCGTGCTCCTGGTCGCCGGCGTGGAAATGGATGCAGAACTCGGGCGTGTATGCGCGGCGGCTTTGGGGCAGTCACAAGCGCTGCGCCCACAGGCCACATTTGGTTTGGCGTTGGCGGCATTAGAGCGGTCGCACTGGAGCGCGTTGGCGGCGATGGCGCCGTTGCGGCGGTGGCGGTTGCTGGAAGTCGATGACAGTGCCGGGCTGGTGAACGGAAGATTGCGCATCGACGAACGGGTGCTGCATTACCTGGCCGGCGTCAACTATCTCGATCCGCGCCTGCAGCCGCTGCTCAGCCTCGTGCCGGCCCCGCAGGTCATGGCGGCGAATCATCGGCACATGTGCGAGTCCCTGACGGCGCGGTTGCGGGAACAGTCCTCGTCCTATCCTGTGGTCCTGCTGTCAGGTGACGATATTGACGGGCAGGCCGACGTAGCCGCGGCCGTGGCCGCCCAGTTGCACGTGCAGCTGTACGCGGTGCAGAGCGAGGATTTACCCGCCCATTCCGCTGAGGCTGAGGCCTTCGCGATCTTGTGGCAACGGGAAGCGGCTTTGCTGGGCGCGATTCTCCTGATCCATTGCCATGACGGCATGCCGTCGAAGGCGGTCACCCATCTCGCGGAGCGCGGCAACAATCCATTGTTCATCGCCGGCCGCGACGTGCCCT
>DAONAB010000017.1:14021-20606 GCA_035400805.1 Nitrospira sp.
CATGCGAAGCACCGGTTGCTCGTCTATCAACAGTGGGGCTTTGCCGGGAAGGGGGTGCGCGGCCTTGGCATCAGTGCTCTGTTTGCGGGGGAAAGCGGCACGGGCAAAACCATGGCGGCGGAAGTTCTGGCGAACGAACTGCATCTCGATCTGTACCGCATCGATCTCTCCGGGGTCGTGAGTAAATACATCGGCGAGACAGAGCGTAACCTGCGGCGCGTGTTCGACGCGGCGGAGACCAGCGGGGCCATGCTGCTCTTCGACGAAGCCGATGCGCTGTTCGGGAAACGCAGCGAGGTGCGCGACAGCCATGATCGGTACGCGAATATCGAGGTGAGTTATCTCTTGCAGCGGATGGAGGCCTACCGCGGACTGGCGATTTTGACGACCAATATGAAGGCGGCGCTCGATGTCGCGTTCTCTCGCCGTCTCAGTTTCGTGGTGCAGTTTCCTTTTCCCGATCAGCAACAGCGCGAACTCATCTGGCGACGCATCTTTCCCGCTGCCACGCCGGTGGAGCAGCTCGATCATGCCAAACTCGCCAGACTCAGTATGTCCGGCGGCAATATCCGGAGCATCGCCATCAATGCCGCGTTCCTGGCGGCGGATGAAGGGGCAGCGGTGGGCATGAAACATCTCCTGCAGGCGGCGCACACCGAAGCGGCCAAACGCGAACGTCCATTAGCTGACGCCGAAACCAGGGGGTGGGTATGAGGCGGGTCGTCGTGAATATCCAGAGCCTCGTGCTGAAAGGCTTCCGCTTCGAGGATCGGCACGCCGTCGCACAGGGACTCCAGGAGCAACTGTCGCTGCTGCTCGCGGAGCCGGGCATGGCGGAGCGGCTTGCGAGCCTGGGTGAGGTGCCGCGTCTTCGGACGAAGGCGATCTCGTTGAGCGGCGAAACGAATCCACGACGGGTGGGTCAGGACACTGCAAATGGGATCGGAAAGGGATTAGGACGGTGAGTACGACTGCCGCCGTGCAGACCGCCGCGAAGGCGCCCACGAACCCGCCGTCCGGTCTATTCATCCGGCGGCAATGCGCGTGCGGCGGTTCGGCGGAGCTGAGCGGGGAGTGCGAATCCTGCAAGAGCCGCAAGTGGTTGGGAAGACCGATCCAGAACCGGCTTGCCATCGGAAATCCCGGCGATGAGTACGAAGAAGAAGCCGATCGCGTGGCCGAACAGGTATTGAAGATGGGGCAACCAGCCTCGGTGACAGCGGCGCGGCACAGCACACCGGCCTCGCTCGTTCGACTCCGGGTGAATGGCCTCGGGGGGGCCGCGACGACTGGGGTCCCGCCGATTGTGGAAGACGTGCTGGCCTCCCAGGGCCACCCACTTGACCGCGCCACCCGAGCATTTTTCGAGCCACGTTTCGGACATGACTTCGGACAGATTCGCGTGCACCGCGACGACCGAGCAGCCAGATCCGCCGCGTCGGTCAACGCTCTGGCGTATACGAGTGGGCAGAATATCGTGTTCGCGCAGGGCCGGTATGCACCGCATGACAGTGTCGGGCGGGAGCTTCTCGCACACGAGCTGGCCCATGTGATCCAGCAGGGAGGGGCGCGGACTACTTACGCGATCCAGCGTCAATGCGTCACGGGTAGAGCCTGCACTCAGCCGATCTCCGGCGATCCGGGTGCGTTTAATGCTTCGGAATATGCGGCTGAGGCATCGGGGCGCACGGCGCGTGCTGAGGAGGCGAGGCGGGACCCCGCGGCGGTGGTGGCCTCCGGGCATGGAAGTCGCGCACAACATGTCGAGGCGTTTGCCGCGGCGGAGGGCATAGACCTCTCTGCCTTTTATGGCGTTCTGGTCGATCGCGACCTTGGGGCTTCCACCGGGGCCGCCGCAGGGTCTTGTGCGAGTCTGACCGGTGTCGTGCCCCCCTTCTCCGGTCCCCGTGATGCCATCTGCATGTTTGTTCCTGCGGAGACAGACCGGCTGATCGATGAAGCGACGGACCTCCCACCGCCGCGCACGGTCGGAGGATATCCACGCGAGTACTGGGTCCAGTGGTTGCGTGAATTACTCGTCCACGAGGCACAGCATATTCGATATGACAGTACGGCCCATCCGGACATCGGCGGCTCCTGCACACGCTCGACGACGCTGTACCGGGCTTCCAACGGGACCGAATATTCCGTCGACTTTTACCTGAGCGAACTCAGCGCGATCCTGGCCGAGTTCGAGCCGGTCTTCACGTCGGTTCGGCGCCGCACCCCTGCCGGCGACTATGGCGCCTTGCTCGACAACGTGCAGTCCGCCTACCGTGATGCGCTGTTCAGTCCCTACGAGAGCATCAACGGTATTCTCACCGCATTGCGATGTCACTGCGACTGTGCGGATGCCGACGCGTTCATCCGCGACACGTTCGAGTTCACCAGCGCCGGGTGGTCCGACACAACCCGGGGCATCTTTCTGGATTTCATCCGGTCGCGCATGCCGATTCTTCATTGGCCCGACTCGGGATCCTGAGGCAGGCAAGGATGATGGTGCGAACCAACAGGGGCCGAGCGACGAACCCCGCTGCAGGACGGCCCGCCGTATCGTTCGGCGCCTCGAGGAAAAGCACCGTCGCCGATACGAATGGCCATGCGGCTCCGATCCTGCACGAGACGGTTCAGTTCCAGGGACAGTCGCCGGACTCCTCCGCGAGGACCTGCCACGAAACGCGCTTTGCGCACGACTTCGGTTCTGTCCCTGTACATCAAGTTCAAGGGGGGACGCAGGGGCTGCTCCAACGTGCAAGTGGAACCGATTCGGAACAGCCGCACGCCGAAGCTGTTGCTCTCACCTCTGAACTCGGGAGCACGCATGAGGTGGTCATCGCCGGGAAGCCTTACGATCTGCTGGTCAATCCCGATCTTGCGCGCATCAAGGAGCAGAGCAATACGTTTTACATCGAACTCCGCGACCACTTTGATCGGTATCCCCAATTGATGAGCGGCGCGCACGCCTTCATTCTGGAACCTCACGCCCTCGTTCTGTGTCGAGCACTGGGAAATTGCCTCGGCTGGGCGCTCGGAACGTTTGCCTTCCGCGATCCGGTTTCTGCCGTCTGGGACCGGCGCGAGGCATTCCTGGTCTCGGTGGGTGTCGCGATCCCCGAAGGGGAACATCCCGATACGGTCTATACCCGACAGGCCGCTCAGGGCAGCTTTCCACCTCCGGCCCTCTGGGACTTCTTCATGAATGCGCAATTCGAGGCCAAGCCCACCGCTTCGGAATCGGATGCTCATCTCGCGTTGTATGGAAGCGGTTTTCAGAATACCTCGGAGGGGCCCAGCCACATCGCTTTCAAACTGCCCGGCGCATCATTCTGGTTGTCCAAGCCGAGTGATGTATCGAAGCCTGTGCTCCATGCGCGAGCGGATCAGATGGCGGGCGGGCAGATGGGGAAGACCATTCGGTTCTATCAGAGGGCCGGAGGACTGTTGTCTCACATCGTTGTCAGGCCGAAGGTTGGCGGGCAACCATGAAAGCGTCGAAAGGACAGGTGATGCCCCTTCCTGGTACTGCTGCCCCTTCCCTACACGGCACGGAGCAGCGGGCCGGTGTGTGCCGAGCATCGACGGGCTTTAGGGGAGCCTGTGCCGCCGCTTCGCACACAGGACTGGTCGGCGGGGGGATTCAGCGAAAGTTGGTCGTCAACGAGCCCGGTGATGCGTACGAGCAGGAGGCGGATCGGGTGGCTGAGCAGGTGATGGGTCTGCCGGCACTGTCGCGAGACAAGGCTGCGAAACCGGCCGGTCTTCAGCCGGCTGTGCAACGTCGGCTCGGTGGCTCCGTGGCCCCGGCGACCATGACGGTGCCGCCTGCGGTGGAGGATGTCCTCTCGGCGCCGGGAAGGCCCCTCGATAGCACCACGCGCGTCTTTTTCGAGGATCGCTTCGGTTACGATTTTAGCCGTGTCCGCATCCATGCCGACGGCAGGGCCGCCGGATCTGCGCAGATGGTGGATGCGCTGGCGTACACAGTCGGCCGCAACATTGTCTTCGGGGCAGGACAATATTCGCCGGGAACCCAGAATGGGCGACGTTTGATGGCTCATGAGCTTGCTCATGTCGTGCAACAGGACCCCGAGAACCGGTCGGTCGGCGACAGATCTCCGACCGGTCGGCTCGCAAGACAGGCAACCGATCGCGAAGGACCCGAACATGTCGGCTCAGGCTGGGCTGTCGTGAACAAGCTCGGCATCGTCTACAAGGAAAGCGGAGCGAATCTTCGAGAGCAGGCCAGTACGGCGGGATCGCCTCTTGCCCGGTTGGCGCAAAGTACGAAGGTGCACATCCTCAGTCACAATCCGGAGAGTCATTGGTTGGCCGTGAGCGTCGTCGGCGATGCCGTCGACAAGAGTTGCGGTCGGGCCGGTCACGTCGGCTCGTTCGGATACGTCTCCGATGATTACGTCTGGTGGAAGACGCCGCTTCCCGACACCGAGGCGGTCCTCTACCCGGTTCAAGGGAAAGACTCCTTGAGCAAGGTGGTGCAGAGCCATTGTCAATACAAGAGTTACCCCATCAAGGTCGGCGATGATGCACGTTCGCTGGCCATGGCGGTGTACGTCGCGAGCCAGAGCAATCCTGAGACTAAAAAAGGCGTTAGGATCAACGAACAAAAATTTAAGAAGGCGCAGGAGGACTTCGATCTTCTCGAACAGATCGATCCCTATCGAGGGGGCACGCAAGACCTGTTCGATTCGGTCGAGTTGGTCGCGGGAGAGCGGATCTGGCTGCCGGGTCTTAGCTATGTGGAACAGTTGAAGCAAGCCGACATCCTGCCGTCCCGTCCCGATTGGATGAACAGTGCGGTTGAGACGGGGAAAGGGATCGCCGGCTTTTCGGTGGGGGTGGTGGAAGGGTTCGTGCAATCGGTCCTCGACGTGTTTATCGGGATCTACGACATGGTGTCCGGCATCTTCAACGGCATGTTGAGTCTGGTGAACGGCGAGATGCTGAAGGCTGCCTCCGACATGATTGCCGTGATCAAGGAGATGTCCGCGGACGATGTCAAAGAGCTGGCCGGAGAGTTGCTGACGGCGATCGGCGGCCTTCTGGCGAAATCCCTCGAGGATTTTGTGTATCGCTGGATGAAGGACCCCGATCCCTACCGGAAATGGCATTTTCGCGGCACGGTCATCGGCTACATCCTGGCCGAAGTAGCTATGGCCGTCTTTACCGCCGCGATCGCCAACGTCGTCAAGTGGGTGGGCAAACTGGGGAAGGTCGGGGGCAAACTAGCCAAGATCGTTGAAGGGCTCCTCGTCAAACTGGAAAAACTCGTTCCCGATCGCAAGACATCCAAGGGGAAGCTCGACAAGCCTGATGCGGCAGACGGGCGGGAAAAATCCGCGCAACTGCCGTTCGCGCTCGGCGCGGCCCGCGCCATCGTCGAAGTGCACGATGCGAAGGACAGCGCGGTTCCCACCGTCCTCGCATCGCTGGCTCCGCTCAAGAAAAAATATCGATGGATTAAAAAGTTCAGCGCCAAGCGGAAGGCGCAGTCCGGTCATTTCGAAATCGTCATGCATGCCAGTAGCCACACGGTGGACGATGACTATACGACCGAGATCGAGATCACGGACCGGGATCTCGAGGATCAGATCACGACGCAAAAAATTCCACTGTTCTCCGCGAAGGAGTGGGGCACCTATTCCTATAGCGGGAGACAGCTCGGCATTGTGGATACTTTGGAAGGCGGACCGCAGGCTTGGTACATCAGAACCGGCAAGGGCGGAGTAGCGGGGCCGGGAGGACCCGGCAAGGGCGATCCCTCGCGCTTTGAAGGTATTGCGGTGTTGGAGGAAATCTATCGTGACAACAAACGAGTCATCCCTGGCCGACCCACGACCGAGTGGATGATCAAGCCTTCCGGGGGACGATTGGGTACGCCGGGGAGTCCGGCTGGACAGGCCAATAGCAACCTCTCTGCCTGGTTGAAGGGTGAGTCGTTGCCGAAGGCAGGGCCGGACACGACGGACGTGAAGCTGTTGAACGACTGGCTCCGTAAACACGGCGTCACGCTGGGAGGCAGTCACCAGGTCGGCGGAGGAGTGGTGTTGTTGTATCCCACAAAGCTGACCTCCATGCCGAACACCCAGGACTATGAGATCCTCGGCGGGATCGTTCATCTACGTCGGTATTTCAGGATCAAGGAGATTCCGTAAGGATCATGAAGGCGCAGGTCGTTTCCCAGGGCATCGGCGGTGAAGTTCAGAGTGGAAGCCTTCCGGGCTTGCTGCAGCGGGCTTGCGCCTGCGGTGGATCCAGCGGGTTGTCGGGCACCTGCGAGGAATGTGAGAAGAAAAAAATGAGCGGCATGTCGGTGCAGGCGAAGCTGCGAGTCAACGAGCCCGGCGATGAGTACGAGCAGGAAGCGGATCGGGTGGCCGCGCAGGTGATGCGGATGCCGGATGGTCAGGCACACTCCCAGTTGCACCAGTCGGTGCCCCTGGTTCAGCGCTTTGTCCGAGACGGCCTCCATTCGATCGGCAAAGAAGCTGCGCTCCAACGCGCAGCAGCCGGTGAGGAATCGGCACCGGTCGGTGAACAGCCGGCTTCCGACGGAACGGCACCCAA
>DAONAB010000018.1:0-3368 GCA_035400805.1 Nitrospira sp.
GGCCTACTCTACTTGCTGGCTTCCTCTATCCTATAGGAGTGACCCCCGGGGGAGAATCTCATCCCCCGCTGTATGATCGGCCGGCCCTCATCAACGAATAGACAACCTTGGACGGGGCAATGAAGGCGACCGACATGTTCAGCTGGCTGAGCGGCAGCGAGATGGGTGGTCGCATTCGGGCATTTGACTGGAGCCAGACGCTTCTAGGCCCTATCGAACAGTGGCCGGCCTCCCTCGTGTCCATCCTCGGCGTATGCCTCACCGCACAAACTCCCATGGCGATCTATTGGGGCGTCGATGGCTGGCTCCTGTATAACGACGCCTGGCGACCGGTCGTGGGCGGAAAACATCCATGGGCGCTGGGCCACCCTGCCCACGAAGTGTGGCCGGAACTGTGGCCGACCATTCAGCATTATTTTGAAAGCGTCCACACCACAGGGGAAGCGAACTGGCGAAGTGATGAGCTGTTACCCATGCAACGGTTCGGCTTCACGGAGGAGTGTTACTTCGACTACAGCCTCAACCCGATTCGCGGACAGAGCGGAGCGGTCGAGGGCATTCTGAATATCGTCCAGGAGACAACCTACCGCGTGCTGAACGATCGGCGTACGAGCCTGCTCCGTGAGCTGGCGTCTCTGTCGGGATCCGCACAAAATGAACAGGACGCCTGCGCCAGAATTCTGCAGGCCCTCGCCACCGACCCGGCCGATATCCCCTTCGCCCTGCTCTATCATATTGATCGAGACCAGCGACAGGCCCGGTTAGCCGGCGCCGTTGGACTGGAAGACGGGAGCCTCGCAAGGCACAGATGCCTGGAGCTCGCCGAGGAGACCACAACGGAGAGTTGGCCGCTTGCAGCCGCCCTTCGTCAGGATGGCCCGTTGCTGTTAGAGGATGCCTCCAACCGTTTCGGCTTTCTGCCTGGTGGCGCCTGGCCTGAACCCACCAGAGAATGTCTCCTGCTCCCGATTACGACGGGCCCTCAAACCGGCAAAGTCGTTCTGGTGGCAGGCGTCAGTCCCCGTCGACCGTTGGACGACCACTATCACCATTTCTTCCGCATGCTGGGCTCCCAGATCGCGGGTGCCATCAACAATGCCAGGGCCTACCAGTCAGAACAGCGCCGGGCCGAGGCGTTGGCCGAATTGGATCGGGCGAAAACCGCCTTCTTCAGCAACGTCAGCCATGAACTTCGCACGCCGCTGACGCTCATGCTCGGGCCTCTCGAAGAAGAACTGCGCCTCCGCCCTCAAAATCCCTCGCTCGAAGTGGCTCATCGCAACAGCCTGCGTCTCCTCAAACTGGTCAATACGTTGCTGGATTTTTCGCGCATCGAGGCAGGGCGCACGGAGGCCTGTTACCAGCCGACCGATCTTGCAGCCTACAGCGCAGACCTCGCGAGCGGCTTCCGGTCTGCCGTTGAAAAAGCCGGAGTAACGTTTACTGTCGAGTGCCCACCGCTGCCGGATGCCGTATATGTCGATCGGAGCATGTGGGAAAAAATCGTCCTGAATCTGCTCAGCAATGCCTTCAAACACACGTTTCGCGGGCAGATCCGGGTGTTGATGCGGCACGACGCGGCAGGAGCGGAACTGGTCGTCAGCGACACGGGAGTCGGCATTCCGGACGAGGCAGTCCCGCGCCTGTTCGAACGATTCTATCGTGTACACAACCGGCGAAGCCGGACCCATGAAGGCACTGGTATTGGTTTGGCCTTGGTCCAGGAAGTGGTCCGCTTGCATGGAGGCACGGTACAGGTCGAAAGCCGCCTCGATGAAGGCAGCACATTTCGGGTGAAAATCCCCTGGGGTACAGCCCATCTGCCTGCCGAGCAGATCGGCGCAGGTGACCAGCCTTCTTCCCGATCGGTGAGCGCCGCCTCGTATATCCAGGAGGCATTGCACTGGCTGCCCGAGACGGAACGGGCCCAGTCGCCGACCTTCGACATCGACACCGCCAGTTCCCCGGTGAATCGCCCGCGCGTGATCGTCGCCGATGATAATGCCGACATGCGCCAGTACATTGAGCGCTTGTTGAGCAGCCGGTACGAAGTCGTCACAGTGGGTGACGGACTGGCGGCCCTGGCCGACATTCGGCGGGACCCGCCCGATCTGGTGTTGAGTGACATCATGATGCCGCAGCTCGACGGAATCGGGCTGCTCAACGCGTTGCGGGCGGATCCTGCCCTTCGTACCCTTCCCGTGATCCTCCTCTCTGCCAGGGCGGGCGAAGAGTCCCGTGTCGAGGGGCTCGAACAAGGCGCCGACGACTATCTCGTCAAACCGTTCAGCGCGCAGGAGTTGATGGCGCGGGTGGCGACCCATCTGGCCCTCTCACGCATTCGCCGTCAGGCTGAGCAGGACATCACGCGCAGTAAACTGTTCCTCGAGCGGATCGCCGCTTCCACGCCGGATCTGTTGTTCGTGTTCGATCTGCTGCAGACGCGCACCCTGTACATCAATCACAGCCTGAAATCTGTGCTGGGGTACGACGTGGAACAACTGACGGCCCCGCAGGACAACCCGATTGTCAGGCTGGTCCATCCGGATGATGCGCCGGATGTCACGCAATGGCTGGCCCGGTTTCAATCGGCAGCGGATGGTGAGGTGCTGGAACATAAACACCGGCTCCGGCATGCCGACGGTACCTACCGGTGGATTGTGATGCGGGCCTCGGTGTTCGACCGCACCCCCGAGGGTCTGGCCAAGCAGATCATCGGTATCGCGAAAGACACGACGGACCAAATGCGAGCAGAAGCGCAGATGGCGGCCAGCGAGGCGCGTTACCGCGCGCTCGTCAGCCAGGCCACGGCGTCGGTCGCGCAGACCGATCTCACGGGCCGGTTTCTTTTCGTCAACCAGCGCTTCTGCGACATCCTCGGTTATCAGGAAGACGAGTTGTTGGGCCTTCGGATGCAGGACATTACCGATCCGGAGGATTTACCTCATAACCTGAAGCTCTTTCATCGGCTGACGAAGGGCGGGCCGGATTTCGTCATCGAAAAGCGGTACCGCCGAAAAGACGGCACCGCCATCTGGATGAGCGTCAGCGTCGGCGGCGTGCGGGAAGGTCACGAGCTGCGGCACCTTGTCGCGGTAGGACTCGATATCACCGATCGCAAGCGACA
Source organism: Nitrospira sp. (assembly GCA_035400805.1). GTDB lineage: Bacteria > Nitrospirota > Nitrospiria > Nitrospirales > Nitrospiraceae > Nitrospira_A. The sequence goes on from DAONAB010000018.1 coordinate 3,128, forward strand.
GGAAGCCCGCTTGCTTGCGCTCAGCCATCGCCAGCAGTTGCTGTACGAGCTGGCGGATGCGGTCAATCGAGCCGAGCCGGTGGCAAGCCTGTACGACACGGCTCTGACTGCCATGCTTCGAGCCGTATCTGCGGACCGGGCCTCCATTCTCCTGTTCGACCAGGACGGCACCATGCGATTCAAAGCCTGGCGAGGTTTGTCGGACGAGTACCGGAAGGCCGTCGAAGGTCATTCACCCTGG
>DAONAB010000018.1:3468-7165 GCA_035400805.1 Nitrospira sp.
CTGGCGAGGTTTGTCGGACGAGTACCGGAAGGCCGTCGAAGGTCATTCACCCTGGTCGGCGGACCAGCGGAATCCCCCGCCCCTGTTGATTCCTGATCTCGGGACCTCAGATCTCGAGCCCGGCTTGCAGACCACGATCAGGCGCGAAGGCGTGCAGGCACTGGCCTTCGTTCCCCTCACCTATGGCGGGCAGCTGCTCGGCAAGTTCATGTTGTATTTCAACCATCCGCATCAGATGAACGATGAAGATCTGGGATGGACGCAAACTCTCGCCCGAACGTTGGCGCTCGGTATTGAGCGCGCCAAGGCCGACGAATCGTTGCGCTCAAGCGAAGAACGGCTCAGGCTCGCAATGGGCGCCGGCCGGATGGGTGCCTGGGATTTGAATCAGCTGACCGGCGAAACGACCTGGGACGCGCGACAATACGAACTGTTCGGCCGATCCGCCGATCGCCCGATACGCCACGCAACAGAGTTTTATAGCGCACTCCATCCGGACGATGTGGCCCGCGTCCAGGAGGCGGCCCGCCTCGCGCAAGACACCGGGATATTCTTCTCCGAGTTCCGCATCCTGGCCCCCGACGGCACAATCCGGTGGCTCTCCGGGCATGGCGCGACTGTTGCCGATGAGCAGGGGCAGGTGGTGCGCATGGTCGGCATCAATTACGACATCACGGAACGGAAGCGCGTGGAAGCCGACCTCCAGCGGTCGGCTGCCGAGCTGGAGCGGCGAGTGGCCGAACGCACCATTGAACTGACTCAATCGCGGGAACACCTGCGAGCGCTGGCCACCGAGCTCAACCTCGCCGGACAACGTGAGCGGCAACACCTGGCCACGGAACTCCACGACTATCTGGCGCAGCTGTTGGCCCTCAGTCGCATTCGTCTGGCGCAGGCCATGCAACACCCTCTGTCACCCCCGCTCGCGAAAACGTTGAACGAATTACAGGACGTGACCAACCAGGCATTGACCTACACCCGCACCTTGGTCGCGCAACTGAGTCCCCCGATTCTCAAAGAGTTCGGGTTACCGATGGCCTTAGGCTGGTTGGCCGAGCAGATGTTGGAACGGGATCTCCGGGTCTCGCTTCAGTTGGGTCCGGAACGACTGCCGCTCCCGGAAGATCAGGCCATGCTCCTGTTTCAATCGGTCCGCGAGTTACTCCTGAATGTGGTCAAACATGCCTCCGTGAAGGAGGCCGCAATTACCGTTCGTGTGGAGGAAGGCTGTTTGCAGATCACCGTGGCGGATCAGGGTCTCGGCTTTGCCGAGGCAGGCGATGTCTCGCTTCGTGAAGGCAAACGAGTCCCGGGCTTCGGATTGTTCAGCATTCGTGAGCGCATGCTCGCCCTCGGCGGACGGCTGGAATTGCATTCGCTTCCCGGCAAAGGGACGGAAGCGACCCTCATCACCCCGCTCACACCCGCTTCAGAGCAGGAGAGGGTTCCGTCGGCCTCCCGCAGGGCGCACGTTGCGCCTGTGGCCCCGTCACCACAGGAGACATCCGATGATCGAGAGCCAATAACTCGCCGCCCTCATGAGTCCACGAAGCAGATACGGGTCCTGATAGCAGACGACCATGCCATGGTGCGCCAGGGCCTCTGCGGACTGCTGGCTGGATATGGGGACATCCTGGTCGTGGCTGAAGCAGCCAACGGCAGCGACGCGCTCGCCCTGGCCAAACAATGTCAGCCCGATGTTGTCCTCATGGACGTGAACATGCCCGTGATGGACGGGATCGAGGCGACCAGGCGGATCAAGGAGACCCTCCCCGACACCATCGTGATCGGCCTGTCTGTCCAGACCATTGCCCACGTCGGCCATGAAATGAGAGAGGCCGGCGCCGTGGCCTTCCTCAATAAGGAAGCTGCGGTGGAAGATCTGTATCAGACGATACAGACCGCCAGGAAGGAACTGCTGAGCCGCTCATGATTCGATTCCAACAAAAGCCCAATCCCATCGTCTCCGGATCCATCGCCATCTCGATGGCCGCAGTACTGGTGGGGGATTTTTATACCCCCCTCGGCTTTGCCGTCTGGGTGTTATATCTCGTTCCGTTGGTCTTGTCCTATCTCACCTGGTCTCCCATGGTGCCCGTGGGAGTCGGCGCCACCGTGGCTCTCTTCACGTTCGTGGGACTGTTTATCAGCCCTTCCGGCGTGGATTTTTCCACGTCGCTGACCAATCGGGTCATGGGCGTCGCCACGACCTGCGCGTTGGCCACCTTTGGATACCAGTTCATCGCCAGCAAACTGGCCTTGCGCAAAGAAGAATGGATCCGCGTCGGCCAGACCAAGCTCAGCGAGCGCATGATCGGCGAACAGAGTCTTCTCAGCCTCGCCGAAAACGTCCTGCACGGGCTCGCCGAGTATATGGACGCCCAGGGCGGCGCAATCTTCGTGGCGGACAGCGCCAGGTTTCATCGTTTGGCGGCCTATGGAGTTCCGGACGGCACGTCGCTACCAGAACAGTTCCAGGCGGGTGACGGGTTATTGGGACAGGCGCTTCACACCAAACGCCCGTTGGTCGTGCAAGACCTGCCGGAGGGGTATTTCACCGTCGGATCGGCACTGGGCCGCAGCGCGCCGCGGCATTTGTTGATTGCGCCCCTCGGCGTCGATGGCCTGATCAATACGGTCGTGGAACTGGCGTTTTTTCATCCGGTGCATCAATCCGATAGAGAGTTGATCGATCGAATCGCCGAATCCATCGCTGTGGCCGTCCGATCCGCCAAATACCGGAGCCGGTTGCAGGAGTTGCTCGAGGAAACGCAGCGACAGGCCGAAGAGCTGCAGGTTCAAAGCGAGGAGCTGCGGGTGGCCAATGAGGAATTAGAAGAACAGAGCCGGGCGCTCAAAGAATCCCATGGCCGCCTTGAACAACAACAAGCGGAGTTGGAGCAGACCAATTCCCAATTGGAAGAACAGGCACAGATTCTGGAATCGCAGAAAGAGGAACTGGGCGAAGCGGCCCTCATCTCGGAAGCGCAAAAACGACAATTGGAACGGGTCAGCCAATACAAGTCAGAGTTCCTCGCCAATATGTCCCATGAAATGCGGACTCCACTCAATTCCACGCTGATCCTCGCCAAACTGTTAGCCGATAACCCTCAAGGCAATCTGACAGCCGACCAGGTGAAGTCAGCCACGACGATCGAATCGGCGGGCCACGACCTCCTGACCTTGATCGACGACGTGCTGGACCTGGCCAAGGTCGAAGCGGGCCGCATCGACATCACCCCTGGAGACGTCTCATTGCAACGCCTGCTCGATAGTCTGCAGGCGCTGTTCCAGCCCCTGGCGGCGCAAAAACGTCTCCAGCTCCACACCAGACGCGCACCGGGCACGCCGTCCTCCATTCAGTCCGATTGGCAGCGGCTCGAGCAGGTGCTGAAGAATCTCTTATCCAACGCCATCAAGTTTACAGAAGCCGGCCAGGTGTCGATGGACATTTCGCTACGCTCCGACGGTCGACTGGCTTTTGCCGTGCAAGACACGGGAGTCGGGATTCCCCCAGCCCAGCAGGACTTGATCTTCGAACCGTTTTGCCAGGGTGACGGCACCACGAGCCGAAAATTCGGGGGCACCGGTCTCGGCTTGTCGATTTCCCGCGAATTTGTCCGGTTGCTCGGAGGAGAAATCCACCTCACCAGCACTCCGGGACAAGGCACCACCTTCACTCTCATCCTGCCTCAAA
>DAONAB010000018.1:7265-13768 GCA_035400805.1 Nitrospira sp.
TGCTGAGCAACACGGCTGCCGATGCCTTCACGCTGGCCTCGCGGTACCTGCCGAGCGCGGTCATTCTCGATATCGGACTGCCCGATCACTCCGGCCTCTCGGTCATCGATCGTTTGAAGACCGATGTGCGCACCAGGCATATCCCGGTCCATGTAGTGTCGGGGCACGACTATGAACAAGCGGCGCTCTCGTTGGGCGCGGTCGGCTATCTGCTCAAACCCGTCCAGCGGGAACAGCTCGTCGAGGCCTTCCGGCAATTCGAATCCCGCCTCACGGACAAACCTCGACGGGTGCTGATTGTAGAAGACGATACGACGCAACGTGAGAGTCTGCGACTATTGCTGGGATCGAATGAGGTGGAAACCATCGGGGCGGAGAGCGTCGCGGAATGTCTGGCCTGTCTCCGCGAACGGACGTTCGATTGTATGGTGCTCGACATTACGCTTCCGGACGCCTCGGGGTTTTCTCTGTTGGAAACCCTGAGCCGTGAGGAACACTTCGCCTTTCCACCCGTCATCGTCTACACGGGCCGGGACCTGTCCGCCGAAGAAGAACACCGGCTCCGCAAATACTCGCACTCCATCATCATCAAGGGGGCGAAGTCACCGGAACGCCTGGTCGACGAGGTGACATTGTTCCTCCATCAAGTCGTCACCGCCCTGCCCGCAGAGCAACAGCGTCTGCTGGAAAAGGCCCGCAAACGAAACGCGGTCTTGGAGGACCGGCGCGTGCTCATTGTCGAAGACGACGTCCGGAATATTTTTGCCCTGAGTGCCGTGCTGGAACCCCATGGGGCCAAAATCGAAATCGCCCGGAACGGGCGCGAATGTCTGACGGCGCTCGAACAATCGAAGGACGAGACGAAACGGCGCATCGACCTTGTGTTGATGGATATCATGATGCCGGAAATGGACGGACTGACCGCCATGCGCGCCATCCGCGAGCAGCCGGAATGGCGAAAGCTGCCCATCATCGCTTTGACCGCGAAGGCCATGAAAAACGATCAGGAACAGGCCCTCGCCGCCGGCGCGAACGACTATATGGCCAAACCACTCGACGTGGACCAGCTCTTGTCCTTGGTGCGCGTATGGATGCCACGATGACCCCGGACACAACCGCCAAGACTGAAGATATCGAGCTCGGGCTGTTTCTCGAGGCGATGTATTCGCAGTATCACTACGACTTCCGCGGGTATTCAAAGGCCTCACTCAAACGCCGGTTGCTGCTGGCCTGCGAGCGCATGGGATTTCCCTCCCTCTCGGCCCTGCAAGGACAGTTGCTCCACAACGACTCCATGCTCCCTCATCTCTTGAGTTACCTGACCGTGCAGGTGAGCGACATGTTTCGCGACCCGGGGTATTTTCGCGCCATCCGGGAGCAGGTGGTCCCGCATCTCAAGACCTATCCGTCATTAAAAGTCTGGGTTGCAGGATGCAGTTCGGGGGAAGAACTCTATTCGCTCGCGATTCTCTTTCGAGAAGAAGGCCTCGAGGAGAAAACGATGTTTTACGCTACCGACATCAACGGAGCCGCCCTCGCCAAGGCAGAAGCGGGAGTGTACGATCTCCAACGCATCGCCCTGTTTACCAAAAATCATCGGCTGTCAGGCGGGACCGGCTCTCTATCCGAATACTACAATGCGGCGTACGGGGCGGCGTCCTTCGACAAAACACTTCGCCGGCGGACGGTGTTTTCCGACCATAGCCTCGCCTCGGATTCCGTCTTTGCCGAACTGCATCTGGTGTCCTGCCGTAACGTGCTGATCTATTTCGATCGGCCGCTGCAGGACCGGGCCGTGGGACTCTTCAAGGATGCGCTGGTCAGAAAAGGGTTCCTGGGGATCGGCGCCCGGGAAAGCTTGCGCTTCAATGCCCACAGCAAGGCCTTCAGCGACTTTCTTCCCCCCGAACGCATTTATCAGAAGCGGAGCGACGGATGAGCGTCATGCCGCAAGACCTCTCGTTGGTCGATATTGAGGCCATCGTCATCGGCGCCTCGGCCGGAGCCATTGCCTCGCTCACTCAACTGCTCCCGCCGCTGGGGGCGGATTATCCCTTGCCGATTCTGGTCACAGTGCACGTGCCCCCGGACCAGTTCAGCAATATCCCCTCCCTGCTACAGGCGAAATGCCGGGTGACGATCAAGGAGGCGGAGGACAAGGAATTCATTTACCCCGGCACTGTCTACTTCGCGCCGCCGGACTACCATGTCCTGGTGGAGAAAGACCGGTCGTTGTCTTTGTCCAACGAAGAGCCGGTGAGCTTCGCGCGGCCGTCGATTGATGTCTTGTTCGAATCGGCCGCCGATGTTTACGGGAAGACGCTGCTGGCGCTAGTGCTCAGCGGAGCGAATCACGATGGCGCCCGCGGATCTTGCTCGGTCGTGAATGCCGGCGGCATCGTCTTAGTGCAGCTGCCCGAATCCGCGGGGGCGCGGTTGATGCCGGAATCGACCCTGGCTGCCTGTCCGGAGGCGAGAGCGATGAGCCTGGCCGACATCACCCGGCTCTTAGCGTCGCGGGAGCCGAAAGAATGATGATGCCGCCCAAACACGCCACGCTGCTTCTCGTGGATGACCACGAGGCCAATTTGATGGCGCTGAGCACCCTGTTGTCTCAAGACGATGTGAACGTCCTGCAGGCAGGATCAGGCCGGGAGGCCTTGGAGCTGCTGTTGCATCACGATGTCGCCCTGGCCATCATCGATGTGCACATGCCGATCATGGATGGATTTGAACTGGCCGAATTGATGCGCGGCTCTCGACGTACCCAACACGTGCCGATCATTTTCCTCACGGGAGAATCGCAGGACAACCTCCACCGGTTTCGTGGCTACCAGGCCGGCGCCGTCGATTTTCTGTATAAGCCGATCGAGCCCCATGTCCTGCGCAGTAAGGCCACGATCTTTCTCGATCTCTACAGACAACGGGAGGAGCTGGCTCGCCAGCGGGACCGGTTCCTCACCCTCGCCGAGGAAAAAGCCCGGCTCTTGCGCGAACGTGACGAGGCCGACCAGCGTCTGCGCGACAGTGAATCTCGGTTTCGCATGCTGGCTGACAGCGCCCCCGTCATCATCTGGATGACCGGATTGGCCGAATTGGAGTTCGTCAATCAGGCCTGCCTGGAGTTTATCGGCGTGGCCACGGTGGAGGAGGTCAACAGACTCCCATGGGCAGACGCTGTCCATCCCGATGATCAGGTCCAGGCGGCTGAGTCCTACCAGGGTGCCGTCTCCAAGCGGCTCCGATTCGAAACTTCGTTTCGCTGTCGGCGGGGGGACGGCGTGTACCGGTGGATGCGCACGATCGGCATGCCCACCCTGTCCCCGTCGGGGGAGCTTGTGGGCTACATCGGCGCCAGTTTCGACCTCACGGAGAGCAAGGAGGCCGAGGAGCGCCTTCAACGCTGGAGCGTGGATCTGGAGCGCGCCGTCAACCAGAAGACCGACGAATTGCGCCGTTCCCAGACACAACTCCGCGCGTTGGCGACTGAACTCAATCTGACGGAGCAGAAGGAACGCAAGCGTCTGGCGACCGAACTGCACGACTACCTGGCACAGCTGCTGGTGGTGGTACGCATGAAATTGCGTCAGGCAATTCCCGGCGCCTCGGGGGATCGCACCGTGGAACTCCTGCAAGATGCGGATCAGGCCCTGACCCAGTCTCTCGACTATACCCGATGCCTGGTCGCGGAGTTGACGCCACCCACGCTCAAAGAGTTCGGTCTTCTGGAATCGCTGACCTGGCTAGGCGAGCAGATGCAGCGGCACGGACTGCCTGTGGTGATGCAGCAACAGACGACTGCCCTCGCGCTTCCCGAAGACCAGGCCGTCCTGTTGTTTCAATCCGTGCGCGAATTGCTCTTTAATGTGCTCAAACACGCCAACGCGACACGCGCCATCGTGGACGTCACGATCACGAACCATGAGTGGTTGGAACTCACTGTCTCGGACGACGGCTGCGGCTTCGTCTCTATGCCGTCGGATCACCAGGGAACCGGGACCGCTCGCTTCGGCCTCTTCAGCATCACTGAACGGATGGCGGCAATGGGCGGAGAGCTCCTCATTGAGTCCTCACCTGGCCATGGAACGAAGGCGACTATCAGGACACCCTATCGACCGGCGCATACCGACGTGGTGGACGAGCCTTCCGCAACGGACACAACCCTCCCCGTCCCCACTGCCGGGAAGAAGAACCTGCCGGCGCTTCCCTTGTCTCCGGAGTCGTCCGATCTCATCGGGATCCTGTTGGTTGACGATCATGCGATGGTGCGTCAAGGGCTCCGGAGCATGCTGGACGAGTACGACGACGTGGCGGTGATCGGGGAAGCATCGAACGGCCAGGAGGCGGTGGAATCAGTGGCGCAACTACGCCCCTCCGTGGTGGTGATGGACATCAATATGCCCCATATCAACGGAATCGATGCGACCATCGAAATCAAATCTCGGCATCCGGAAGTCGCCGTCATCGGGCTGTCGGTACAGAACAGCGGCGAAACACGCGAGGCGATGCTCCGCGCCGGTGCCGCCACCCTGATTTCCAAAGAAGCGGCCGTAGACGAATTGTATCTGGCGATCCGTCAGGCACTCGCCGGCGAAAAAGCCGCAGCCGCATTGCCCGCCGACAGGTAATACGCTTGCCGGGCAGGTTGCCTGGTTGGAGAACCCGATAGAAGAAGTATTTCCAGCGAAGGAATGGAGGTTACCGTCGTTCCCAAGGTGGAAAAGTGTGGCAGCGCTTGACGTCGAAGGAGTGTTACGCGAACACAAGAGTCTCGCAGCCAAGGCCTATGTCGGGAATCGAACGATTCGGCGAGGTGTGACGCCCACGGAGCCCGCTTCCCGATCGCGGCATGCCAGCTCACTGTGAATGTTGGCTTACCACATGACGATAGATCGCCACCGATGTCCCGAGTCGGCCGTCGGGATGGAGATGCGGGCTATTCCGTCAAGTACCGTCACTCGTGCGTGCTGGACGAGGGCGTCAGTCGGAATAGGCAGATATCGTGCTACCGATCCGGCTGTGAGCATGACTCCCTGTTGAGCAAATTCAACAATCACCTCGGCTCCTGAAGTTTCAAGAACCGGTCGAAAATCTGCATACACTTCAAAAACTCCATCGCTTTGGATGACATCAATAACAGGTTGACGAGAGTCCAGGTCTGCACCGGCACCCCGACACGATGCGGAACGGCCATACGACGCGCACCGTCCGGCTTCAGCCAGATTCGATTTCTGGATCGGGAGGTTCATTTCATTTATCATAATGACTCCAGATGTATGGAAAGATGGATGGAAAACCCGATCGCCCCTGCCTTCGTACCATACCGTGTTTTCTTGCAGGAGTTACTAGGAACCTCCCTTGGATCAGGCCAGCTCCCCGCTAGCATTTTGCCTAGTTGTGACACAGTTCCCGGGGATTTAGAGTCGCGTCTGAACACGTTGTCTTTCCCAGCCTGGAACCAGGAAGATGTATATGCCCAGCCCTGACGAAACATCCCCCTCCGTGCCTCAACCTGGTTTTCCTTTGGATTTCATGCTGTCCCATCTGGCCGCTATCGTGGAATGCTCCGACGATGCCATCATCTCCAAAGATCTCAACGGGATGATCACGAGTTGGAACCGGGGCGCTCAACACCTGTTCGGCTACACGGCCGGAGAAATGGTCGGCCAGCCGGTACTGCGCTTGATCCCCGAAGATCGTCAAAACGAAGAGCCCCGCATTCTGGAACGTCTCCGTCAAGGGGAACGCATTGATCATTACGAAACCGTGCGGAAACGCAAAGACGGGACCTTGGTTGAAATCTCCCTCTCCGTCTCGCCGATCAAGGATCGAGAGGGGCGGATCGTCGGGGCATCAAAAATTGCCCGGGCGATATCGGAGCTGAAACAAGGGGAACGTAATCTCGCCAATCTGGTGGACGCGCTTCCCGCCGCGGTCTATACCACGGACGCCGAAGGCCGCATCACGCGGTATAACCAGGCGGCCGTCGATCTCTGGGGCCAGCGACCGCTTCTCGGGAGCGCCCGCTGGTCGGGGTCCTGGCGTCAGTACTGGACAGACGGACGGCCCATGCCTGCGGAAGAATGTCCCTTGGCGCAATCCCTGGCCCTCAACCGCCCTGTCACCGGGATGGAGACCATCATTGAACGACCGGACGGCACGCGCCTTCCAGTCGCGTCTCACCCCACCCCGCTTCGTGATGCCTCCGGTGCGCCGATCGGCGGAGTCGATATTCTCGTGGACCTGACCGAGCAGAAGCGGGCTGAACGGGACCTGCAGAATTCCGCCGTTGAACTCGAGCGCCGCATCGTCGAACGGACCGGGGAACTACTCCTTTCGCAGGATCGCTTGCGAGCCTTGGCCTCCGAGCTCACGCTGACCGAACAGCGCGAACGCCGGCATCTGGCCACCGAATTACACGACTACCTGGCACAACTGGTGGTGGCGAGCCGAATCAGGCTGTCGCAAGTCATTCCGACTATCCAGGATGCGACCGCATCGGC